>JAGAJI010000034.1 GCA_017626135.1 Clostridia bacterium
ACAAAGTTTTGCAAATAACTACTGTTTTTTAATTCCAAATGTATTTCAAAATGGTTAGAACGATTTTTCAAATAACGTTCCAACGAAGGAAAAAAAGCTAAACAGCATAAAAGTACGGTAAAAGAAATTAAAGTAATAGTATAATATCCAGCACCTATAGTAAGCCCGATAATTGCACAAGTCCAAAGCCCTACGGCGGTAGTTAAACCGCGTATTTGACTGCGTGAACTTACCAAGAGCGAATGCACGCTGATTACCGCAACACCTATAATTCCGGCACAAGAAAGAATAAACAATCCCGATTGTGTATTTGCCGTTAAATGCTTATCTAAAAGCATTGTAACAGTCATTGCCAAAGATACGAGAATAAACGTGCGAAGTCCTGCCGAATGTCGTTTGCTCGACCGTTCGTAACCGATAATAGCCGAAAGGATAACGGATAGCGAAATTCTAAATAACACGCTCCAACCGTTTAAGTTTTGCGACCATTCGCCTAAAATTTTTGCAATGGGATCTATCATAATTGTTTCCCTCCCGATAAATGATGAGTTCGTTTTACGGATAAAGAATGTAGGTGTTCTTCCGCCGCTTGTGTAAATGCGCTTTCTTCTTCATTGATAGGCTCTTGTACCAGCTCCAACTGAATTTTTTGTATGCGCTCTATCAATAATTCCAACGAATTTTTCTCTCCGGCTGCGCTTTGTTCTTCCAACGGTACGATTTCTTCTAATTTTGTAGAATAGGATTTTGATAAATACAAAGATAATTTCGCGCAGGCAGGCCCGATCAATTCATATAACACGCTCGACGCCAAAATAACCGTTTGTAAAGCGTTTCCCGATTCGCCGCCCAGCGTTCTCGCGCCGATTGCCGCAAGACCAATTGCAACACCCGCTTGCGGTATCAATGCCAATCCGAAATAATTACGAGTTTCCTTTGGCTTTTTAACCGATAAACAGCCGAAGAACGCGCCCGCATATTTCCCTAATATTCGCACAATGAAATACAATAAGTGAAGTGAATGTATAAAGGAAATGATATAGTTATTATAAAGGCGATAGAACTGAAGCTCTACCGCCTATGTTTTAATTTATTTCATTGAGATAAAAAGTAAATCCGAACCACTCACTTGTAACAAGTATATGGTTCGGATTATACTGATTTGGTGCGGTCGACAGGAATTGAACCTGCATGGAGTTACCCACAAGATCCTTAGTCTTGCGCGTCTGCCAGTTCCGCCACGACCGCATTAACAGCATATATTATAACGGAATCAAAAATATTTGTCAACTTATTTTGTCTATATTTTCAAAAGTTTTTTATAAAAACGTAAAGTTTTTGAAAACGCTTAAAAACCTTTCCCTTTTTCAGAAAAAAGTCCGCGTTTTGGCTCTCGCCAAAACGCGGACGTACAACGCATTACGCTTTATCTTTCTGCGCTTCCGCAACGATCTTGTCTACGAGCATAGGGGGTACGTCCTCGTAATCCAGGAATTCGGAAACGAATTTACCGCTGCCGCGGGTCAGGGAGCGGAGCTCCATCGTGTACGACTTAATTTCCGCAAGGGGAACTTCCGCCGTGATGATGGACTTGTCACCTTCGGTGTCCGTGCCCATGATACGGCCGCGACGCTTGTTGATGTCGCCCATAACGTCGCCGAGGTAATCGGAAGGCACTGCAATCTTCAAGCTGTAAATGGGTTCGAGCAACATGGGTTTCGCGTTCTTCAAGCCTTCCTTGTACGCGATTGCAGCCGCCATCTTGAAGGAAAGTTCGTTGGAGTCTACGTCGTGATAACTTCCGTCGTAGAGTACCGCCTTCAAGCCCGTCATGGGATATCCGGCGAGGGGACCGTGTTCCATGGATTCTCTAAGGCCCTTTTCCACCGCGGGGAAGTAGTTCTTAGGTACGGCGCCGCCGACCACTTCTTCTTCAAAGACGAATTCCTCTTCGCAAGGGGAGAAACGAATCTTACAATGTCCGTACTGACCGTGTCCGCCCGACTGTTTCTTATGCTTGCCTTCCGCTTCCGCCGTGCCGCGAATGGTTTCACGGTACGCGATCTTACATTCGGAGAGTTTCATGTCCACGCCGTAGCGTGCCTTTACCTTCTTTGCGAGCACTTCCAACTGCACGTCGCCCTGACCGCCGATGATCATTTCACCCGTCTCCGCACTCTTGTCGATGGAGAAGGTGTAGTCTTCTTCTTTGAGCTTCGCAAGCCCTGCGAATACCTTGTCTTCCTCGCCCTTCTTTTCTGCGGAAACAGCCATAAAGAGGGTGGGCTTCGGGAAGTAGATGGGGTTGAATTTCACCTTGGCGTTCGGATCGCAAAGGGTGTCGCCCGTGTTGGTGTTGCCAAGCTTATTCACCGCGCCGATATCGCCGCAAGCGAGTTCGTCCACGGGTTCCATCTTTTTGCCGCGGAGCGCGTAGATCTGTCCGATGCGTTCTTCGCATTCGGTGGTGGCGTTCCAGACGGTCGAGCCGCTCTTCAACACCCCTCTGAAACTCTTCAGATAGCTGAGTTTTCCCGAGAACGGGTCGATGACGGTTTTGAATACCTGCGCCGCGAAAGGAGCGTCCTTATCCGTGCGCACGTTGACCATTTCGCCCTTGTCGTTGGTGGCGAGGGTGTTGATACGCTCACGCGCTCTGGGCATATAGGTGACGATTTCGTTCAAAAGGTTGATGACGCCGCGGTTGGTCAAAGCCGAACCTGCCATGACGGGAATGGTGTTGACGGACGCGATGCCGAGGCGAATGCCGTGAATGGTTTCTTCGCGCGTCAAATCCCCCGTCTCGAAGTACTTATCGAGCAGGGCTTCGTCGTTTTCCGCCGCCGTTTCCATCAGGGAAGCCTTCATTTCTTCCACTTGATCCTCCATGTCGTCGGGAATGGGGATCTCCTGAGGCCCGCCCTCTTTGAAGAGGTACGCCTTTTCTTGAAGCGCGTTGATGCAACCCTGCATCTTGCCCCCTTCCATGATAGGGATCTGAATGGGTGCGAGCTTACCGGCATACTTCGCTCTCAACGCCTGTACGGTGCCGAGGTAGTCCGCGTTTTCTTTATCCATACCGTTGATGAAGATGATGAGCGGTTTGCCGAGTTTCAAGCAATAGTCCACGATGGACTGTGCGCCGATGGGGAGCACGCCGTTCGCGCCGATGACGAGACAAGCGCCGCCTGCCGCGCGCAGACCTTCGTTGCGTTCGCCTTCGAAGTCGTAGTAACCGGGAAGGTCGAGCAAATTGATCTTGACGTCCTTCCACATCAGATAGGAACAGGACGTATAGATGGACATCTTCTTGGCTTTTTCAAGATCGTCGTAGTCGGACACCGTCGTGCCGTCGGGCACTTTGCCCATACGGTCGATCGCGCCGCCGTTAAAGAGCATCGCTTCGCAGAGCGTCGTCTTGCCTTCACCGCTGTGACCCACAATCGCAATGTTGCGGATACTTTCAAAATTGTTCATGATAGTATAACCCCCTTTGGGTAAACGAGATTTTATCAGTCCGAATGAAGGGAAAGCGCGGCTTCTCTCGCGCCGTTTTTCCGCACGACCGATAATTATATCTATTATAGTATATTTTGAATCATTTTTCAAGGGGTTTTGCGAAAAAAGTTTCCAAAAAAATAAAATTTTTTTCAAAAAGTTGCCGAAGGGGGGAACTTGGGAGAAAAGCGGGAGGAAAAGGACGCCGCGAAAGACTTTTTTACGGGGAAAGCTTGACAAATCGCAGCAAAGCCTATATAATAATAGGGAAAGGAAGGCAATATGGACAGAATTTATCTCGACCACGCGGCGACGACGCCGCTAAGTAGACAAGTGTTTGAAAAAATGGCGCCCTATTTCACCGATACGTTCGGGAATGCGGACTCTCCCCATGCGCTCGGCAGAAAGGCGATGGGGGCGGTGGACAACGCCCGAGACCTCGTAGCGTCTCTTCTCGGCGTGAAACCGAGCGAGGTGTATTTCACTTCGGGGGGGACGGAAGCGGATAACTGGGCGGTGCTCGGCGGCGCGTACGCACAAAAGGCGAAGGGAAAGACCCACGTCGTCGTCTCCGCCATTGAGCATCACGCCGTGCTTTACGCGGCGGAAAAACTTCAAAGGGAAGGGTTTACCGTCACCTATCTCCCCGTGAACGAGGGGGGCAGGGTTGAGGCGAGCGCGCTCAAAGCGGCGATCACCGAGCAAACGGGCTTGGTTGCGGTGATGGCGGTCAACAACGAAACGGGGGTGATCCAGCCCGTGCGGGAACTCGCTGAAATTGCCCACGAGTACGGTGCGCTCTTCTTTACGGACGGGGTGCAAGCCGCGCCCTATATGCCCTTGCCCGTGCGGGAATGGGGGGTGGATATGCTCTCCCTCTCTTCGCATAAATTTTTCGGGCCCAAAGGTTGCGGCGTACTCTATATCAAAAGCGGCGTGAAAATGGAGCGGTTCGTCGGCGGCGGCGAGCAGGAGCGAGGGCTGCGAGGGGGCACGACCAACGTCCCTTGCGTGGTGGGACTTGCGGAGGCTTACGCGCAAAACGCGGGCACCATGTCCGCGTCGAACGAGAAAATCGAGAAGTTGGCACGCCTGTTTTTGCAGGGGATCTCTTCCTTACAAGGGATTAGCGTCAACGGGAAAGGGGAGAAACTCCCCGGGGTTCTCAACCTGCGCGTGGAGGGCGTGAACAACGTGGACTTGCTGTATAAGCTCGATTTGCAGGGGGTGTGCATCGCCGTGGGATCGGCTTGCGCAAGCGGTTCTATCGACCCCAGCCACGTGCTCCTTGCCATGGGATTGACGGAAAGTCAGGCGCGCGAGTGCGTACGGATCAGCTTTGGCAGGGACAATACCGAGGCGGAAGTGGAGCGCGCGGCGGAAATTTTCACCCAAACGGTAGAAAACTTGCGTAAATTTTAGAAAATCAAGGCGTATTTTCTTTACTATTTCAAGAAGTTGTGATATAATGAAGATACTTTCAAAAAATCGGAGGTAAGAAAAAATGGCACACGTAATTACTGATGAATGCTTGGCTTGCGGCGCTTGCGCAGATACCTGCCCCGTCGGCGCGATCTCGATGGACGACGCGAAGGGTATTTACGTAATCAACGACGAATGCGTTGATTGCGGCGCGTGCGAAGACGGTTGCCCCGTCGGCGCGATCAAAGCAGAATAATAGCAAAGAAAAAACGTTGGCGCGATACTCTTGATAGAGTATCGCGCCAATGCTTTATTGTGGGAGCACCCGTTTGACTTTGGAATTTCTCCGAAAAATGGGAAAAGCCGCCGATTTTCGGGAAGGAAAATCGGCGGCTCCCTTTCTACAATTATCGGGTTTCCGTTGTAGAAGTCGCTTGGCGGAGGGAAAGTTCGGCGCGCTCTTTCATCGCGCCGAGGTTCTTGCTCCATGCCAAGAGCAGTTTCTCGAAGAGCCCCAAAAGGAGCACGTCAAACCCAAACAGATGCAACCACATGAGAAGTTTTGCTTTCATAAACGTTCCTCCTGTTTTTCGCGGAAGACGGGGCTGTTTGGGCGGGAAACGGGTTCGCGCAATCATTATAGCACGAATTTCCCGTTTGTCAACCCCACCCCGTCACCTTTTTTGAGGAAATTAAAACGTTTGTTTGATTTTTCTTGACTTTTTCGCGCGATTCCGCTATAATATTGTCGTAAAGGAAGAAATGCGTATGATTATTCTTGGAATCGACCCGGGGATCGCAACCTTGGGTTACGGCGTAATTGAAAAGGACGACAGGGGGAATTTCCGCGCGCTCGATTGCGGCGTGGTCACCACGCCCAAGGACGAGGGGCTTCCCGTGCGCCTTGCCATGCTCGAAGAGAAGCTCGCCAAAATTCTGGACAAGTTCCAGCCCGACGAAGTGGCGATGGAAGAGCTCTTCTTCACCAAGAATATCACGACGGGGATCGCCGTGGCGCACGCGCGAGGGGTCGCCCTTTTGACCTGCGTCAAAGCCTGCGGACGGCTGTACGAATACACGCCCATGCAGATTAAGCAGGCGATCACGGGCTACGGCAAGGCGGATAAAAAACAGATCCAAATCACCGTCGCCTCCCTGTTGAAGTTGCCTTCCGTCCCCAAACCCGACGACGCGGCGGACGCCTTGGCAATCGCCCTTTGCCACGGGTACGCGGGGCGCATGGGGGAACTCTTCGTCGTCGATAACATGACCCGAACGAAGGGACACAACACCGCTACGGCAAACGCCTATCAGGAGCTCATGGCGGCGGGCGCGAGGGCTTCCAAACGGAGCAAATCGTCGCAGGGCTTTTCCTCTGCGCAGAGCGCTTCCGCCCTGCAAAACGCCACGGGCGTTTCGGGAATCACGGGGGTAGGACGGGCGTCCGTGCGGACGATTTCACCCAAAACGACGGGGGCAGGTAAGCGTTCACCGAACAAAACGAAGGAATAAGAGGTGGAAAAATGATCGCATATTTACGAGGAAAAGTATTGACGACGACGTCGGAAACGGCGATTATCGATATCGGCGGCGTGGGGTATGAAGTCTACTGTTCGAGTGGCGCCTTCCGCAAAATGACGGTGGGACAGTACGTGGAACTGTACACCTATTTGCAGGTGAAAGAGGACGGCATGACGCTGTTCGGCTTTGAGAGTCCGAAGGAAAAGGAACTCTTCTTAAAACTCACGTCCGTGTCGGGGGTGGGGCCCAAACTCGGCATTGCGGTATTGTCTACGCTCAGCGGCGACGAGTTTGCCCGCGTCATCGCGACGACGGACGTCAAGCGTTTGAGCGCGGTGAAGGGCTTGGGCAAAAAGACGGCGGAGAAGATTATTTTGGAGCTCCACGGCAAGATCTCTGCGGCGGAAATTATGAGTGCAAGCGGCGATCCGATCTCGGACGGGGCACCCGTGTCCGCAACGAAGCTGTCTGCGGCAGACGAAGAGGCGGTGTCGGCGCTCATGGGACTGGGCTTTACGCGCACGGAGAGCGCGCAGGCGGTGAAGAAGGCGCGCGAGCACGGCGCGGCGACCGTCGAAGAGGTGATCATGAAGGCACTCCAAGGCGGCGTATGACCGTCTTAAAGCTCCCTTTTTACGAGGGAGCCTTTTTATCGCAATAATTTTGTCATGAATCGCCAACTTTTTTCAAATAGCTATTGATATTTGCCCAAAAGTATGGTATACTTATTATGGTATAGGCAATCCCGCACAATGTCATCAAGCGAGAAGCGTAGGCGATTTTGAGGAAGAAAAAGGCGGCTTTTTGCAGCAATAGTGACTCCTATTGCAAAAAAAGTCAACGCATTTATTCCCAAAAGCGTTAAGCAGACAAGAACAATACGAACTTGATTTTTCGCGGCTGATTTTGTGTAATCTTGCGTTGAAAGCCTCGTTCATACCCCTGTATGAACTACGTTTTCGCCTTATCTTCCCCTAAAATCAGCTCGCGACAAAATTGCATAGCACCGCAAGGGGTATTTTTTCGAGCAGATTTTGGCAAAGATGGGCGCAGTCGTATTTGACATACTACAAGAACATATTTGTCGGAAGATGCCGAAAAGGTACCCCTTGCGGCTGGTTCGTATTGTTCTTGCCTGCTTATTATCGCACCGTATGTTATTGTGCGGCATTGCCTAAAATATGGACAGACAGACGGACTCCTTTGTACTCGTCTGTTTAGAGGAGGGAAATTATGACCCAAACGATTCAAAACAGAATGATTGAGATTGATCCCGGGCTTGCACCCTTTGAAAAGGATCTGGAGCTTCGCACGAAACTCTATCTTCAAAAGCGGAAGGAGCTCCTCGGCGATCAAGAATCGCTTTCGCAAATTGCCAACGGGCATCTGTATTTCGGGTTTCACCGCGTACCCGGTGGGTGGGTATACCGCGAATGGGCGCCCGCGGCGGACGAAATGTACCTGACGGGGGACTTCAACGGTTGGAATACGCGCAGTCACCCGATGCAACGGGGCGCAAACGGCGAATTTTCCATCACTCTGCAAGGTGAGGACGCTCTGCAAGTCGGACAGAAGGTGCAGGCAATCGTCATTCATAAAGGTAGGGAACTCCGCCGTATCCCGCTGTACGCAACGCGCGTCGTGCAGGACCCCTACACCTATCTTTGGTGCGCGGAAATCGAGGAGACCTACAAGGCATTCCCCTGGACGGATCGGGACTTCCGCCCCGAGAGTACTCCCTTCATCTACGAATGTCATATCGGTATGGCGCAGGAAGAGGGGAAAGTGGGTTCCTATCGCGAGTTCACGGAAAACGTACTCCCCCGTATCAAGGCACTTGGCTACAACACCATTCAGATTATGGCGATCATGGAGCACCCCTACTACGGGTCGTTCGGCTATCAGGTATCCAACTTCTTTGCCGCGTCCTCGCGGTACGGTAGGAGCGAGGAGCTGAAAGCGCTCGTCAACCGAGCGCACGAGCTCGGCATCGCCGTATTGCTCGACGTCGTCCATTCCCACGCGGTCAAGAACACCAACGAGGGTTTGAACGAATTTGACGGTACCGTGTACCAGTTTTTCCATGAAGGGGAGAAGGGAAACCACAGCGCGTGGGGAACCAAGCTCTTCAACTACGGCAAGAACGAAGTGCTTTGCTTCCTGCTTTCCAACCTCAAATACTGGATGGAAACCTTCCATTTCGACGGATTCCGTTTCGACGGCGTCACGTCCATGCTTTATCACGACCACGGGCTGGGCAGCGCCTTCACGAATTACGGTATGTATTTCTCCATGAACACCGACGTCGAGGCGGTCACCTATCTGCAACTTGCCAACGAGCTCATTCACGAGATCAATCCCCACGCCCTCACGGTCGCCGAGGATATGTCGGGTATGCCCGGAATGTGTATTCCCCTGCAAGACGGGGGGATCGGGTTCGACTACCGCCTGTCCATGGGGGTGCCCGATCTTTGGATCAAGACGATCAAAGAACGTAAAGACGAGGACTGGGATATCGGGAAATTCTGGTACGAGCTCACCGGTCGCCGTCCTAAGGAAAAGAATATCGGGTACGCAGAGTCGCACGATCAGGCGCTCGTGGGGGATAAGACGATCATGTTCCGCCTCTGCGACGCGGAAATGTACACGTGCATGAGCAAATCCACGCCGAGCATGGTGATCGATCGCGGCGTCGCGTTGCATAAGATGATTCGACTTCTCACCGCCTCGCTCGCGGGCGAGGGGTACCTCAACTTCATGGGCAACGAGTTCGGGCATCCCGAGTGGATCGACTTTCCCCGTGAAGGGAACGGTTGGAGCTATCATTATTGCCGCCGTCAATGGAGTTTGGTGGATAATCCCAACCTTCGTTACGAGGGCTTAAACGAGTTTGACAAGGCGATGATTTCCCTGCTCAAAAATGAAAAGCTCCTACCCATGTCTGCGGTGAACCGTTGGATGCACCAACAAGACAAGATTTTGATTTACACCAAAGGGAAGTTCGTGTTTATCTTCAACTTCCATCCCGAACGATCCTTCGACGGGTATTTCGTACCCGTGGGGGAGGCGGGAACGTACGCCGTCGTCCTCTCTTCCGACGACGTAAAATTCGGCGGATTTAATAGAGTGGATAGCAGCGTTTGCTACGAGGCGACGGAAACGCCCGACGGGTGGTTCGGATTTAAGTGCTATTTGCCAAACCGCAGCGCGATCGTCATGAAAAAGGTAAAGGACGCACCCATGTCCGAGGCGAAACGCAAAACGGCGGCAACGAGCGCGGAAAAATTGCAATCGGTACAACCGGAGGAATCAAAGCAGTCGGGCGAGGAAGAGATGGCGAAAAAGCTCCGCCTGATGTTCAAGAGCGTCAAAAAAAAGTAACGAGGAAACGTATATGACAATTACCAACGATATTCAATATATAGGGGTCAACGACCACGAACTCGATTTGTTCGAGGGGCAATACGAAGTGCCCAACGGCATGGCGTACAATTCCTACGTGATTTTGGACGAAAAGATCGCCGTATTCGATACGGTGGAAGCACGCTTTGGAGAGGAGTGGCTGGGCAACTTGCAGGAAGCTTTGCAGGGGAGAACACCCAACTACCTCGTGGTACAGCACATGGAGCCCGACCATTCCGCGAATATTCTCGCCTTCACGAAGGCATATCCCGACGCGCAGATCGTCGCCTCGCCCAAGGCGTTCGCGATGATGAAAAACTTTTTCGGAATTGAGGTTGCGGATCGGCAAATCGCGGTCAACGAGGGCTACGTTTTGAACCTCGGAAAACACGAGCTCGTCTTTTTCAACGCGCCCATGGTCCATTGGCCCGAGGTGATCGTGACCTACGACAGGACGGAAAAGACCCTCTTTTCCGCCGACGCATTCGGCAAATTCGGGGCGCTCGATATTGAGGAGGACTGGGCTTGCGAAGCCCGTCGGTACTACTTCGGCATCGTCGGCAAGTACGGCGTGCAGGTGCAGGCGCTATTGAAAAAAATGTCGGGTTATGAAATCGAACGCATTTGCCCCTTGCACGGCCCCGTGCTTGCGGAAAATATAGGCGAGTACCTGCGCTTGTACGATATTTGGTCGAGTTACGGCGTGGAGAGCGAGGGCGTATTCATCGCCTACACCTCCGTGTACGGGAACACGAAGGGGGCGGCGGAACTTCTGGCGAGCAAACTCGAAGAGAAAGGTTGCCCCAAAGTGGTGCTCACCGATCTTGCGCGTTCGGACATGGCGGAGGCGGTGGAAGACGCCTTCCGTTACGGGAAACTCGTGCTTGCCACGACGACCTACAACGGGGAGATTTTTCCCTTCATGCAGGAGTTCATCTCGCACCTGGTAGGGCATAATTATCAAAACCGTACGATCGGGCTCATCGAAAACGGAAGTTGGGCGCCCATGGCGGCTCGGGTTATGAAGGGAATGTTGGAGAAGTGCAAAAACCTGACCTTCACCGAAACTTCGGTAAAAATTCTTTCCGCATTGAATGAGGAAAGTCGCGCGCAGATCGATGCGCTCGCGAAAGAATTGTGTCGATAAAATAAAAAAGGAAAGGAGGACGGTATGAAGTATATTTGTCAAATTTGCGGTTGGGTCTACGACGAAGAACAGGGCGCGCCCGAGCAGGGCGTTGCACCGGGCACGAAATTTGAAGACTTGCCCGAAGACTTCGCTTGCGAGCTCTGCGGCGTCGGCAAAGAAAATTTTGCCAAAGAAGAATAAGGAAAAATCAGCCCGTGGGGACGAATCGTTCCCACGGGCTGACACGTAATCGCACGGAAAGTCAAGACTTTTCTTTTTCCTTTTGGTAAAATAGTAGCAGGAGGTGAGGAACATGGACTGGGTTCACGGGATTCAAAGAGCCATCGACTACGTGGAGGCGCACATCACCGAAAAAATCGATTATGAGGAAGTGGCGAAAGAGGCCTATTCGTCCCCCTTTCATTTTCAACGGGTGTTCGGCGTGCTGTGCGGTTATACGCTCGGGGACTATATCCGTATGCGCAGGTTGACTCTTGCCGCAGAGGAGTTGACGGCGACGAACGAGAAGATCATCGACGTTGCCTTGAAGTACGGCTACGATACCCCCGAAAGTTTTACCCGCGCGTTTTCGAAATTCCACGGGTTTACGCCCACGGAAGTGCGGAACGGCGCAACCGTGACGTCCTTTTCCAGACTCTCCGTAAAACTAATTTTATCAGGAGGTAGTGTGATGAACTACAGAATCGAAAAGAAAGAGGCGTTTCAGGTAATTTGCAAAAGACAACAGGTGGAAAAACCGGGCAGCGACTGCGCGGCGAAGGATATCCACGCCTTTTGGGCGGAGTGCGGACAAGACGGCACGATGGAAAAGATTTTGCGCTACGCGCCCAAGCACAGCAATCTGCACGGGTTGTTGGGGATTTGTTTTAGCAACGATCTGAAAGATGACCGTTTCCCGTACGGAATCGGGTTTGAGTACGAAGGGCAGACGCCCGTCGACCCTGCGTTGGAAGTGGTGGAAATTCCTGCGCATACCTATGCGGTGTTCACCTGCAAAGGAAGTATGCCCGACGCGTTTACGAATACGTACAAGAAAATCGTGACGGAGTTCTTCCCGCAGAGCGATAAGTACGAATACGCGTACGGCGTGGAGCTGGAAGTCTATCCTTCCGACGACGTGCAAAACCCCGATTACACCTGCGAAGTGTGGATTGCCGTCAATGAAAAATAATACGTGAACGCATACATGGTATGCCCGTATCGTAAAAATCTCCCGTCGGGAGAGTAAGAAAAATCAGCCCTCTCGGGCTGATTTTTTTCGTTGGAGTTCTATCCGTTATTGTACGATTTTTATATCGATACTGCCGCTGACGGTAGTGATTTTACAGATACCGGCAGAGGGCTCGGGATCGGGAACGTGGATTGATCCGCTGGAGCTTGTTGCTTGAAAAATTTTCCCGGAGAGCAGAGTGCCGCGCACGGATCCCGATTTGCTCTTCAAAGTCAGGTTTGCTCCGTCGCAAGCATCTAAACGAATGCTTCCGCTCGTCGTTGCCCCTTTGACGTCCCCGCTCGTCACCACGTTTTCGAGCGTCACGCTCCCCGAGCCCGAAGAGAAGGAAAGGCTTTCCGCGCGCCCGTCTTGGAAGAGGATCGCGCCGCTTGTTGTTTCCGCTTTGACGGCAGAGTCCACCACCACGTTTTCGAGCGTCACGCTGCCCGAGCCCGACGTTGCGGAGAGGGTGGCGGGTTGCGCGTTCTTGCACAGGATTCGACCGCTCGCCGATTCCGCCGTCACCGCTGCCGTGCCGAAGTTTTCAAGGGTGATACTGCCGCTTGCGCTCTTGGCGGTCAGATTGTCCGTCGCCACGGCTCCGAACCGGATCAAACCGCTTTTCGATTCAAGTTTAACGCGGTCAAAGGTGAAGGCGTTCTCGCAGACAATGGAGCCGCTCATGCTCGTCACGTCGAGAAGTTCGTAAGCGCTTTCGGGCAGATAGAGTGCCACCGTCCGCACGTCGAAATGAATGCCGATATAGTCCAGCCACGAGCGTTCGTCCTGCACGCGCACGTGCAGAGCCCCGTTTGCGGCTTGTACGGAATAGGTGATTTTGTCCGTTTCGTCGCAGACGGCGTAGCAGGTTCCGTCGTTGGAAGGACGGACGACGACTTCCGCGTCGGTCACGTTGACGAGGATATTCGTGAAAGATTCGTCCACGGTGTAGGTGACTTCGTGGGACTCCGTCCCGCCTGCGCCGAGTGCGCAGGAAACGCCGACGAGCGCGCCGCCGAGTAGAATGAGTCCGCCGCAAATGCTGAAAATAGTTCTCGTTGTTTTATTCATCACGTTGATTCCTCCTGATGATCATGGATTTTATTTGTTTGAGTATACGTATACTTAATTTGTAAAAGAGTTTGGTGAGGGCAAGGCAACCGAAGAATCCGACCACGGCAACGCCTGCGCACAGGATCCCGAGCCCGAAATTGAAAAGGGCGTTGGGGAACGAGGAGAGCAGAAGGGGAAACGCGGAGAGGAAACCGGCAAGTCCCGCAACGCCGACGGCGATATCCACCGTCCAGAGCACGGCAACCACGACCCAAAGCAGGGCGTACAAGGTAAAGACGAGCGCCACCGCCGTCAAACCCAAAGAGAGCCAAAGGGGAGAACCGAGAACGAGCAGTACGATTTCCCACGCCGTCCAGGGACTCTTGCGTTTGTAGTTCTGCTTGATGAGCGTGGGCAGGGGAAGATCGAGCAGGATTTCCCGCGCAACCGTCTCGGGATCGCCGAGTTGTGCCACGGCGTCCTCTTCCGACAAACCGCTCTCTATCCGCTCGTCGATCATCTCGCCGTAATACTCGAGCGAGCTTTTCAGTTCCTTATCGGGCAGTCCGTGCAGACCGCTTTTGAGTTTTTCCAAAAATTCAGACTTCGTCATGATCGTCCTCCGTGCATAAGCAGCCGCGAAAAATCAGGTTTGTGTTATTCTTGTCTGCTTACAAAATTATAAATTTGCATGATTTCCTGCCATTCCTCGCGGAACGCCGCCAAACGTTCCTTGCCTTTTTTCGTGATGTGATAGTACTTCCGCAACCGCCCGTTGTGCTCCCGCGAATACACCGTCAGCATCTCCGCCCCTTCCAACCTTCGCAGAATGGGATAGAGGGTGGATTCGGAAACGGTCGCGTACGGCGCAATATCCTTGATGATCTGATACCCGTAGGAATCTTGATTTTTGATTGCCGCCAGCACGCATACGTCCAACAGCCCTCGTTTCATTTGAATATCCATATCAATACATCCTCTTGTATAATACTATACAACGCATAGTATTGTTTGTCAAGTGTTTTTTGTCATTTTTTCAAATTTCCTCAAAAAATTTTTTACGCACGTTTTTTCTTTTATAATAAGGGAGGAAGAAAGAAAGAGGGCAAAAATTCTTGCAAATTTTATAAGAGTATGCTATACTTGACGTATGGACTTACTCGATTTTGGACAAAAGAGAATATGCGTGGCGGTGAGCGGAGGGATCGACTCCGTCGTTTTGCTCCGCTATTTGAAAACTCGGGAAGGGGAATGTGGCTATTCCCTTTCGGCGGTGCATTGTGAGCACGGGATCCGAGGGGAAGAGAGTGTGGAAGATATGCGGTTCGTGGAGAACCTTTGCAAGGAATGGCAAGTGCCCCTGTACACCTTTTTCGAGGATTGTCCCAAGCGAGCGAGGGAAGAAAAGGTGAGTTTGGAAACGGCGGCGCGGCATTTCCGCTACGAGAGTTTTGCTTCCCTCGTGGAGGAAGGCAAGGCGGATTTTATCGCGCTTGCGCACCACGAGGGCGACGAGGCGGAGACGGTGCTTTTTCGTTTGAGCCGCGGCGCTTCGCTCACGGGCGTGGGGGGTATGTCTGCGTTGAACGGGTATTTGCTCCGTCCCCTGCTTGGCTGGACGAGGGCGGAAATCGAGGAATACGCAAAGGAAAAAGGGCTCTCGTGGCGAGAGGATAAAACGAATTTTGAACGGGACGCCACGCGGAACAAACTGCGGCTGGATATCCTGCCGAAACTCGAAGAGGCGGTGCCCGGGGCGGCAGGCAATCTCGTGCGGTTTGCAGGGCTTGCTCGGGAAGACGACGAGTTTTTATACGAACTCGCCGAGCGGCTCGTGCACGTCGAGGGAGAGGAAGTTGCCGTCGAATTTTGCGAGAAAAAGCCCCTCTTTCGTCGGGCGTGCCTGTCGGCGTTGAAAAGGTTGGGCGTGACGAAGGACTACACGGCGTTGCACTTGGAAAACGCCTACCGTTTGCAGGGCTTGGAACGGGGGGCAAAGCAGACCTTCCCCCAAGGCGTCGAGGCGGAAAAGCGAGAGAAAGGAATCGTATTTTACGTAAAAAAACCGCTTTTCGAAGAGGCAAAAGCGGAAGAAAAAAAATTCGATAAAGGGGGATTCGACGGGGGCAGGTATTTGGTGAGCGTATCGAGCGAGCCGATTTTGCCCACGGGAAACGGGTGGAAAGCGCTCCGTGTGGACGGGGAGAAGATCCCCCAAGACGCCGTGTTCCGTTTTCGGGAAGAAGGGGATTTCATGCAACGGTTCGGGAGCGGCAGGAAGAGTCTGAAAAAGATTTTCAACGAAGAAAAAACGCCCGTTTCCGAGCGCGCGTATCTGCCCGTGATCGCGGCGGGTGCGGAGGTGTACGTCGTCTGCGGCGTGGAGATTTCCGAAAAGGTGAAAGTCACCCCCGATACCAAAGAAATTCTGTATATTGCGATTGAGAAAAAATAACGCGGCTCCGTTTACGACAGAGCCGCGTTCGTCTTTCTTATCTTCGTTCTTGTCAAATTGCAAAAAATGGAGAGCGTTTGCGAATTCGTCGTTTGTTGCGACGTAGCCTATCCAAATGCACAATTCGTCCTATTTACCCATCTTCTGCGACGGTACAAGCATTATGAATAATCGGCGCTCGTCAGCGTGTAGATCAACTTACCCAAGCCCTGATAGAGAGGGGTCTCCAAGCGGAGCATCACGTTGCGATAGACGTTTGCGGTGGTGTTTTCCGCCTTGGCGATCCACGCCGTCTGCGCAAATCCCGAATTTTTATCGTTGATCTGTATTTGCACGGGACGATAGGGAATGGTCTGCTTGGTGGATTCTCCGTTTTTGGAATATTCAAATTCCCCTTCCGCGCCGTTGCCAAATCCAACGGAAATCTTTTGCACGCTCGCCGTGAACGGACTGTACGCAAGCAACTGCGTCGAATTCACGCTGGCGGGCATTGCGCGCAAGGAAAGGAGCAGTTGCTCGTTGTCGAGATAACTCGCCTTTTCGTCGTCGATCGTGAAGGTATGTTCGGTCGTCTTGCCGTTCTGCGTCAGGGTGGATTTCCCTTTCTTTCCCTCGTACTCCGTCGTCACTTCGTACGCGTAGGTTCTATAACAGTCCTCGATGCTCGTGGGCTTCGTCGTCATGGGGGAGGAGCTCACCACCGATTTTTTCGAGTAGATGGGTTGGAGCCCGTTCTCCGCAGGGTAGAACTGCACTTCCGTCGTGACGCGGTCGATGATCGCCTTGCTTTCCTCACCGAGCGTATAGGTGACTTCCGTGATCAGTTCGGTCGTGTACAGATAGAGATATCCCTCGGGCGTGGTCTGACTTTGAAGCACCGTCCTATACGTGCCGTTGTAATTGAGTCCGTAGCCGTAGCCCGTGCCCTCCTCGAAACTCACGTCGTATTCGAGCACTTCGTGAATATCCTCAAAACGAAGGGCGTCGTAGTTCCAGTAACGGTTGAAAATCACTTTTTGCGTGGCGCTGCAAGCGGTCAGCAGGGACGCCGTCAGCGCGAGCGCGATGATGGATGTAATCTTTTTTGCGTTCATAATAAATCCTCTGTTCCTATTATAGCACATTTTTCCGCGTTTGTAAAAAAAATTGCGGATTTCTTGAAAAATATTGCCCAAAAAGATGAAATTTCCGTGAGGAATATGGTATAATAGGGCAAGCCGATTTTTTTCGGCGTCTTTGGAGGACTCGTATGAATGCTGTCTTGAAAGCCTACACGCTGTCACAATGTATGGACGCGATGGCGGATTACGCCGCGGCGTACGAAGCGCAGGGGGGAACCAACCTCATTTTCTGTGAGGACAGGCTCACGCTGCTCGCCGAGCGCGCCCTCCTCAAACGCTTGGGGGGGACCTTCCGTTCGAGCGTGTCGACCTTCGCCCGTTTCATGAAAACGGAAGAACGGGTAATCAGCAAACAGGGCTCGGTCATGGCGGTGGGCGAGGTGATGACCCGATTGCAACGGGAGAAAAAGTTACAATGTTTCACGACGCTCAGCGGCGTGGGGAACAACGCGCGGTGCATCTACGAGACGCTGGCGCAGCTTTCCGCCTCGGAGATCACCCCCGAAATCCTGATCGAGGGATGCGCGGAGCTCACCGACGACGTCTTGAAGAAAAAAATTTCCGACTTGGCGCTCGTCTACGAGGGGTATACGGCGTTCTTGCAGGAGAGCGGTTTCGTGGACGAGAGCAAGTATCTCTCCCTGCTCCCTGCGCGTATCCGCGAGGACAAAGCGCTAAAACACGTCAACGTGTTCTTCCTTTGCTATCCGTCCTTCACGGCGCAGGCGCGCGAGACCATTCGCGCGGTGTGCGAGAGCGCGGCGAACGTCATCGGCGTGTTCTACGCAGGGGAAGAGGAAGTGTACACCAACCGCGCAGCGGAGGCGTTCTGCCGCGTATGCGCGGAGTTCGGCAAGGTGCAGATCCGAGAGCTCGGCAAGCCCTTACAAGGGGACGCGGAGATCCTTCGGAAGGGGCTTTTCAATCCGTTGAAGCCACCCATGTCCGCGTTCACGGACAAAATTCATATCTTCGAGGCGGAGGACAAACCGGCGGAAGCGGAGTACGTCGCCGTCAAGATTCGCCGCGCGACGGCGGAGAGACCTGACCTTCGGTATCGGGATATTGCCGTGCTCGTCTCCGACGTGGCAGGGTATTCGTTGCCGCTGAAAAAGGCGTTCGGAGAATACGGAATCCCCTGTTTCGTCGATGAAAAACGCTCCTTAAAACGCCATCCCGTCAGTCGGTTTTTGCTCGACTGTCTGCGAACGGTTCGCGAGCGGTTTTCGCCTGCCTCCGTGCAGTCGCTTGCGCAGAACCTGTTCTTCGGGGAGAGCGACGCATACAGGAATTACTTACTCAAATTCGCCAACTACCGCGGCGGCGCGAAGAGACCGATCAAGACGGGGAAAGTGGTGGAAGATCTCTACGATATCCAAATGCTCGAAGAGGGGCAAAGACGCCTGCTTTTGGCGACGAACGGCATCAAAGACAGGGGGCATGGTCGGGATTACTGCGCGGCGGTGCGGAAAATTCTTGTCGATTTCGACGTGGAAGAAAAGCTGAACGCCTTGGCAGACAGCCTCGACGACGTGGCGCAAAAGGGGTATCTGGCGCAGATTTACGGCGCGCTGGATAAGGTGCTCGCAGAGGCGGAGCTCCTTACGGGCAACAAGGAAATGCGGGTGGCGGAGTTTGAGACGGTGCTCCAAGACGGGTTGGACGCGACGGAAATTTCCCTCATTCCCCTCAAAGCGGACGCGGTGTTCATCGGGGATCTGACGGACAGCCGCATCGCGACGGCGCGGATTCTGTTCGCCATGGGTATGACGGACGCCGTGCCCCGAACTTCCACGGACACCGCCATCGTTTCGGATAAGGAGATCGAGCGGCTTGCCGAGGTGAAAACGCTGTTGGAGCCCACCGTGGCGGAAGTCAATCTCCGTGCGCGCGAGAGCGCCTGCCTCAATTTGTGTTCGTTTACGGACGAGCTCTACCTCACCTATCCTCTGGCGGCGGACGGGAGCGAGCCGTCGTTGAGCGATATCTTCCGCTATATCGATACCCTCTTTCGCGACGTGGAAAATCCCGGGACGAAGAAAAAGTTTACGCGCGCGAAGAAGTACGCGCCGCAGGACTTCGCCTATCGGTGTTCCGCGCCCGTGCCTGCCATTCGTCAGCTCCTCATCGAGAAGAACGAATACGAGGCGAAGAGGGTGGATAGCAATCTGGAATACTCCTCTCTCTACACCGCGCTCGATAAGTTGAGCGTGACGGAAAAGGACGACTATTTGCGTGAACGAGGGGGGTATGTCTGCGTTGAACGCGGAGAGGAGCTCTTTTTCTCCGACGGAAGAATCTCCCCCACGACCTTGGAGGCGTACTTCGATTGCCCGTTTAGGCACTTCGCGAACAAGGGCTTGAAATTGCGGGATCGCGAGGAGGCGACGGTGCTTTCCATGGATACGGGGAACTTCGTGCATTTGCTCCTGCAAAAGACGACGGTGAAGACGGACGAGTTTGCAACGGAAGCGGAGCTTCGCGCCTACGCGATGCAGGAGGGGGCGGAGATTTTGAAAACTTCCGTCTACGCCATGCAACAGGACACCGCTTCGGGCTTGCACTTTTCGGAGACGCTCTTGAAGGAGAGCGCAGACGTCGCGGTGGCGGCGTACAGACAGATCAAAAATTCCAAGTACAAGGTGGAGAGTACGGAAACTTGGGTCAACGGTGAGTTTTTCAACGGCAAGGTGGACCGCATGGACGGCACGGACAAATACGTGCGAATCGTCGATTATAAGACGGGAACGATCGACGATTCGGCGGTGGCGTACTACACGGGACGCAAGATCCAGATGGAGCTGTATATGTCCGAGCTCAAAGGTGAACGCATACCTGCCGGGGTCTTTTACTTCCCGGCGTCGGTCAGCTACAAGGAAAACGAAGAGGGCAGATTCCGCATGCAGGGCTTCATGAACGGCAGCGAAGAAGCGGTGCTTTGCGGAGATACCACCCTTTCCAAGGACAACCCGAAGGTGACGAGCGAGTTCTTCCCGTCCGCCCTCAAAAACAGCTCAAATACGACGCGCGTCATGGAAGAGGAGACCTTCCGCGATTTCGTGGACTACTCGGTGCACGTGGCGCGGCAGGGATGTCAGGAGCTCAAAGAGGGCTTTATTGCGGCGACGCCCTACGAAGGAAAGTGCGGAAGCTGTAAGTACGGCGGTATGTGCGGTTTCAATAAGGGCGTATCCAAGGTACGCAAGACGGGCTCGGTGAAGCCGAGCGAGATCGCGAACGTCGCGAGAGAAAAACGGGAGGGCAAGTGATGGGATTTACGAAGGAACAGATCGCCGCCATCGAATCGACGGGCAAGACGCTCGTGTCCGCCTCCGCAGGGAGCGGCAAGACGACGGTCATGATCGAGAAGATCATTCGCTTTATCAAGGCGGGGGGAAACGTCAGCGAAATTCTGGCGGTGACCTTCACCAAGAAGGCGGCGGCGCAGATGAAGGAGAAGTTGAGCAAGGCGCTGATCGAGGCGATCAACGAGTCGGACGTCACGCCCGAGCGCCGCGCGTTTTTGAAAAAGCAGCTTGCCGAAGTCCCGATGGCGGACATTTCCACCATTCACGCCTTCTGTGCCAAGCTGCTGCGCACCCACTTTTTCGCCGCGGGCGTGGATAATAACTTCCGCATCATCGGGAGCGACGACGCCGAGGGGACGGTGCTTCAAAACGAGGCGCTGGACGAGCTGTTGGAAGAGGGCTACGAATCGGGGGACGAGGAATTTTCGCACCTGCTTTCCGTCTACTGGCGGAAAAATAACGACTATACGCTGCGCAAGATTTTCGTAAGCACGTACGACGATATTCGCTCGCGCGCCGATTATCGGGAATATTTAGCGAAAAGCGGCGACTACGACGAGCAGACCTTCGAGGAAATTTGCAAGGACTTGAAGAAGAAGTTGGACGAAAAGTGTCGGTATTATCGCGAGCTGGTCGAGGACGAACGCGCGTATTTTTCAGACGTCGAGAAATCCCCCCAACGCGCGATCTGCGACGAGACGATGGGATATCTGGAAGAAATGATCGCCGCACCCGACTATTTCTCTGCGCTTCGGGTGGAGAAACCTGCCTTTTCGAAGAACACGGCGAAAAAGCTCGACGAGGAAAAAGCCTTCCATGCAAACCGCATCAAATTTCTCAAAGAAAGGGTCGTGGATAGCGTGGAGAGCGAACAAAAAGGCATCGGTTCCAAGGCGGAGGAGTTGGAGAAATTCCTGACTTCCGCGAGGACGGCGAAGGCGCTCGCCTCCTATCTTTTGCGTTTCGACGAGAAATACGGGCGTCTGAAAGCGGAGCGCGGCGTCCTCGATTACAACGACTTGGAACACAAGGCGCTTGCCCTATTGCAGGGGGAGGAAGTCCGCAACGAGATCCGCGGAAAGTACGCGTACGTCTTCGTGGACGAGTATCAGGACGTCAACCCCGTGCAGGAGGCGATCGTTTCCGCCGTCAGCGGCGAAAATCTTTTCCTCGTCGGGGACGTCAAGCAAGCCATCTACGGCTTCCGTGGCAGTAAATCGAAATTCTTCGTCGAAAAGCAGGCGCAATTTGAAAACGGCGAAGGGGAAAATCTGTATATGAGCCGAAATTTCCGTAGCTCGGACAAGGTGCTCGACGCCGTCAACAAGCAGTTCACGCTCGCCATGACGCCGCGCGTCTGCGACGTCGACTACGCACGCGGTTCGGTGATGGAGAGAGGGGGCAGGTACGAGTTGAACGACGGAAGAGTGTGCGTGCACTTCCTGCCCAAAGAAGAGAAAAAGGCGGCGGAAAGACGGGGCGTCTACTCCGTCAGATCGGAGGCGATGCTCGGTGAAAACGGATCGGAAGACGGGGAGTCCGCCTCTGCCAAACTCATTCGCGCCGTCGTTGAAAAGGAGCTTAAATCCAAGTATTACGACCCCGACAAGGGGGAGTATCGCAACGTGCAGTATTCGGATATCGCCGTGCTCTCCCGAAAGAAGAAGGGGCTCATCGAGAAGACAGTGGAAGCGCTTTCCGAGAGTATTCCCGTGACCGCGGCTTCGGCGGTGAATATCTGTGAGTTCTCGGAGATCAAGACGCTTATGGACCTGCTCTCCCTCGTCGACAACGCCGAACAGGACGTCCCTCTTTGCAGCGCCCTGCTTTCCGCGGTGGGAAATTGCAACGCAGACGATCTGGCGAGCGTCCGTCTCGCCTATCCTAAGGAATACGCCTTCCGCAACGCGTGCAAAAAATACGCGGCGGAAAAGTCGGACGAAACGGCGGAAAAACTTCGTAAATTCTACGCCTACTTCGAGGAGCTCCGCACCCTTTCGCGCGTACTCGACGCCGGGGAACTTCTCCTTCGGGTGCTTTCGGACACGCGTATGGAGGCGGACTTGCTCACCCGTATCAACGGGGTGGCGGCGCTCAAACGTATTCACCGCTTCATCGAAGAGGCGACCACGCCCGAACCCCTCTGCGTGCACGAGTTTTTGGAACGTCTGCGCGATTTGAATTACGAGATCGATTACAGCGAAAACGGCGGGGAGAACTCGGTGAAGGTACTCACCATGCACTCGTCCAAGGGCTTGGAATATCCCATCGTCATCTTGGACAATCTGAGCGAATCCTTCACACGACGCGGAGCGCCCGACGAGGTGTACGTCGAAGAGAAATACGGCTTGGCGCCCTTCGCCTTTAACGGGGAGCGAATGATTAAAAGCGGCACCGTTCTTCGCCGTTTGCACGAGAGACGGGAGGGGGAGAGCTCCCGCTCGGATAGTCTGAATTTGTATTACGTGGCGCTCACGCGCGCCAAGTACGGCTTGCATATGATTTTCAAAGACCGCACGCTGATGGCGGACGTCAAGTACGCCCAGTCCTTTGCCGACTTCACCGATTTCTCGGCGTGGCAGGCGTATATCGTCGACGACGACGCTTTCGAGGTGCCCGTGCAGGAACGCGATTCCCTCGTCTTCCGTCCCGACGAAACGCTCGCGCGGAAGATCATGGGTGCGTTCACGTGGCAGTACCCCTTCCATGGTTACGAAAACTTGCCCGTCAAGAGCTCGGCGACGCAGCTCCTTACACCCCTTGCGATGGAGCCGCAGGATACGCTTCAACTCTTCGACGAAGGGGAGAGTTACGAAACGAAAGGGGAGACGAGCAAGGAAGTCGGCATTGCCTACCACGCGTTTTTGGAAAACTTCGATTTCGACCTGCTCTATCGGGAAGACGGGGAAAAACGCAGCCGCGAGGAGCTTGGGGCGTTGGTGGAAGAAATGCGAAACGAGGGGGGCATGGTCGAGATGAAGTTGCTTTCAAGCGACAAACTCGTCGATATTCTCTCAAACTCTGCCTTTGCGCGGCTCCGCGGAAAACGGCTGTATAAGGAACAGCAATTTCTGGTCTCCCTGCCCGTTAGAGACACCTACGCCAAGCGCGAGGACGCCGACCCCATTTTGGCGCAGGGGGAGGAAGAGATGATCTATCAGGGCGCGATCGACTTGCTTGCGATCGGGGAAGACGGGGAGACGCAGATTATCGATTACAAATTTTCCAAGGGGAGTGCGGCGTATCTGCGCGCGCATTACCGTCCGCAGTTGGAGCTCTATCGACAGGCGGCGGCGAAGATTTTGCGCATCCCGCCCGAGAAAATCCGCTGTTCGATTATCAACATCTACCACGGTTTTGAAGTGGATATCTGACGAAAGATGCGAAAAATCGACGAATAGGGACAAAAAGAAAACCTCCGTTCGGGCGATAACCCAAAGGGAGGTTTTTTATGTGGAGTTGGTTAACGGAAATTTTTGCAGGGCAAACGGCTCTGCTGATCGCACTCGGCGGGTGCGTGGCGTTGCTCGTCGTAGGGGCGGGGATCGCCTGCCTGTTTCGGGAAACGGGGCTCTTCACCGCCGTTGCCACGGCACTCACGGGGGGATTGACGCTTTTTATCGCCTTTTGGGAGACGGATGCGCGCGCAATTCTTGCAGGGCTCTCCCTCTTTCTCGTGCTCGTCGGCGTTTTGCACGCCGTCCTGTTTTCGGCGATTTGGATTCGACAGAGGATCACGGAGCGAAAACGCAGCCGCGCGGAGATTGCCCGTCGGCTGTGCTATACCCTTCCCGACCGTGAAAACAGTTATATCCGAACGCGGCTGAACACGACACTCCGCGTGGAGGAAAACGACGTGAACGCAGACATGGGTGGCTCGGAGGAGCTCAAAAGGTCGATCAAACTCGCCTATGCCAGACAGCTTTTGAGTAAGGTGAAAGAGGCGGAGCTCACGCGCGCCGAGCGCCTGCAAGTGGAGGAGACGGAACGGGCGTTTTCTCTGTATCTGACGAAGGAACGCTGGAATACCGAGGATTTGCGCGCGGTCAACGACCTGTGCGCAAGTCTTTTGAAACTCTCCGCCAAATACGCCGTTTAGAAAAAGCGGCGCTTGCGCAGGGGCTCGTCCATATTGAAGGGCGGCAGGGAGAGCGTGAGCTTGATAAGGGACTTGTTGCGGATCGCGACGCGCAAAATAGGCTTGGTGACGAGGGCTTCCGATTTGTCCGTAAACGACGAAAGGAGGGGGGTAGGTATGCGTTGACCTAACGGATAGGCTTGTTCCTTGCGCAAAATGACCGCGTCGGAACAGGCAAACACGGAAGTTAAAGGAAGGACGTCGCCGCGGTCGGTATAGAGCTTGGTTGCGACGAAGTCGTTCAGATCCAGATCCGTCACGACGCCCAAATATCCGCCTTCGAAGGAGTAGACGGGGAGCCCGATGGAAATTTTGGCACAGCTTTTGGGATAGCAGGGGCGAAGTCGGGAGAGTTGAATGCCGTCCGCAATTTCGGTGACGGCGGAAACGCCGACGGAGAAGTCGGTGACAGACTGGGTTTGGGTGCTTGCGCAGAGCAGGTACTTGACCGCTTGCGATTTGAGGGAGAGGGCGACGCCGCGGCAGACGCCGCGAAAGGTGTTGCCGACGAAGAGGCTTTTCCCGTGGAGTTGACTGAGTTTCATAAGAGGGGAGCTCCTTTTTTTGGGAATATTATACAGGGGAAGGAGGGGCGAAAAAAGGGAGGAAATAAATTTTTTTACCGAATTTTGAAAAAAGTTTGGAAAAGGGCATAAAAACGCTTGCAAAAATACAAAAAGTTTGATAGAATAACACGAGTAAAAGGGAACGCGAGTTCTGCATAATGGGGCGTCGCCAAGCGGTAAGGCAACGGACTCTGACTCCGTCATTCGGGTGTTCGAATCACTTCGCCCCAGCCATTTTGAAAGCTACTAACATAAATTGTTAGCAGCTTTCATTATTTAATGTTAAAATCTTAAAATATTGATAAAATTGAGGCAGTTTTAGACCTGAAAAAGCGCTTTATGCATTCAGTGGGGACCTGAGTGGGGACTAATTGGGGACTAAATGGGGATTGCATAAAGGGTTTTGGGGTGGTCGTTCGCGTTAAAATGCATTCCCGAGCGGTTAAAATTGGGGACCTGAATCCGTGGTAACTCTCTGTGAAAAACGATTACGTACTATTTTGTCTCGCATGAAAAAAGGCAGGGCTTGTTGAAAAGTCCTGCCTTAACGTTAGCCTTTGATTATGAAATGTTTATTTCATGATCTGTCTATATTTCTTTTGCAGACTTATTCTTCTACGCCAGATCGTGGAAGCATTGACTTCTAAAAACCTTGCAATTTGCAAATAGGTCATTCCCGCCATGTAACAGCCGAGTGTATCTTGTTCTCCCTGTTTCAGATTCATTTTAGAAACAATTTTATCGTATTCCGTATAATCATTCTCGGTAGGAATATATTCAATTTCTTCTACCTTTTCACGATTATCCTCAATACTGACTGTTGTATAGAGGGTAGTACGATAACGACTAAGGTATCTGTCGATTTCGTTATAGCAGGCATACAGGATGGTGCAATCCTTGCCTTTCTTTTTTTTCCCGTAATGATCGGAAAGATTTCTACCTCTGTTTTCCCATAAAAAGCAAACTATCATTTGTACAACGTCATACCCGTCCGAGTATATACGATCTGGATCATCCTTTCTGTATATGTCGAAAAGCAGTCCTTTATAAAGATGATCCAATTGCCCGTTGGAATGTACTGCTTTTGTTTTAACTGCAATGATGGATATCCGTTCTGCCAATTTCTGTACGTTGTCTTCTGTGATTACTTGATTTCGCCAATTCATGATTGAACCTCCGTATATAATTTTTCTTTGCCCTTTTCGGCACCGAAACCCCATCACGGAGGAAAGATATAGGAAAGGAAATAAATAGCGGTAAAACGGAAATCAACGAGCGTAGGCGAAAATTGTTGCGTGTGTAAAAGAAAAGCCAAGCTCTTATCGAGTCTGACTCTCGTGTTGACGTTCAGATTTTAAGTGACAATTTTCCCGCGTTGATTTGCGCTTTCCTCTGTGATACCCAACCCGCCCGAAAAGGGAAAACTAGAAGAATTTTTTAATTCTTGATATTTTATTTGTACCATATATAATTGATATGAAGTGAAACAAAATTGAAAGGTTATCGTATCATAGGGAGTTTTGATTCTGAACATATTATACTGACTCTTGTTATGCAGAAAAAGTGGTGATAATATGATGAGGGGAAAACGTTTGCGCGTAACAGAAGATATAAATTAAAAAGCTGATTAAAGTACAGCCCTGACGATCGTCAGGGCTGCCGTTTTATAAAACTTGTAAATTTTCGTTGATATTTGCGTTTAAAACTTGTATGCTATGATTATTCCTCTATATTACGGATGTCATATTGTACTTTGGCGGCTTCTTTTAAAAGATATTCTTCGGAGTAATCCGTATATCCGCGATCGACTCTTGAAGATTTTACGTCTTTGTCTTGCTCATGTCCGTCCCAAAGCATAACGACTTCGGGATTGAC
>JAGAJI010000035.1 GCA_017626135.1 Clostridia bacterium
CATAAATGCCTCGCCCGAACTCCTATATATTTAGGATTTCAAGTGACTTTTACGGTGCACAGCAAAAGCCCACGGCGATAGGATTGCGAGAGTGCACCGTAAGAGCTACTGCGCTATGCGCAGAGCGTCGGCATAAATGCCTCGCCCGAACTCCTATATATTTAGGATTTCAAGTGACTTTTACGGTGCACAGCAAAAGCCCACGGCGTGTTGCCGTGGGCTTTGCTGGTGCACCGTAAGAGGTTCGAACTCCTAGCCTTTGGTTCCGTAGACCAACGCTCTATCCAGTTGAGCTAATAGTGCATTGATTCGTTAGGTTAATATGCCTTTCAATTGAAATGCTTATATAGTATAGAATTTTTTTTCGCTTTTGTCAACTGTTTTTACCCGTTTTTTCAGATTTTATTTATTTTTTTATTTTCTTTTAAGCAGTTGACATTCGCATGACGATCAGGTATAATAGGAAGTGGAGAATATGGGGAAGGGGACTGTTCCGCCCCCTCCAAATCAATTTGAACGTGTAAGGTGACGTTATGCTGTTTTACATTTTCTTTTCTTTGGCTTTGTTGGCGACGTGCGGTAGCCTCGCCTATTTGAAATTCATCAAAAAAATAGATTTTAACGGGGAAAAATGCAGACGGGTGATGCAGGTAGTAGCCGTGGTTTATTTCGTGCTCGCATTTTTGAACCTGTTCTTGCCCGATGGGTTCGCCATTTCGAAATCGGTGGAAGAACTCGCCGGCATGAACGCCGTCTATGAAAATACCGTCCGCTGGCTGAACGGGACGTGCCTCATCGTCATTCCCCTCGTAGCCTTCTACGACGATAAGTGCTTGAAGAAGGTGGCGGCGTATTTCTGTCTGCCTGCAAGTTTGCTTTACGCCTACTCCTATTCCGTCATCATTCGCTCGCTGACTTCCGAGCAGGGGAGAGGGGTGAACACCATTCGTTTTGCCGGCGAGGCGTTCAAGGCGTTTATGATCAACGAAACCTTCCGAAGCGTTCTCTTTGGACTCTTCTGCCTGTTGCAAGTCGGGATATTAGCATTCTTTTTATTGAAAAATCTCAAGGACCTCAAATTCGCGAAAGAGGAAATCCTGCCTTTCGCGCTCGTATCTTTGGGGATTCTTGCGCTGTCGATCTCCACGTATACGCCGCAATATTACGTCGGGTATACGGACTTGATTTTCAAGCGGTTCTCGCTCACCCATCTTCTCGTCTTTGTGTTTATGACGGCGGAGATCGTCCTGCTGTACTTTGCGTTCCGAAACAAGCCTCGCGAAGTGAAGAGAATGTTGCTGATCGCCATGTCGATCAGTTTGCTCTTTCAATTCAATCAGGTATTTACTTCGAGCGGGGAGCTCAAAGTGCAGAAATTCCCTTTGCAACTTTGCAATATCGGTTCCTATCTGCTCCTCATTCTTTTGATTTTGAAGAGCGAGAAATTGTTCCATTTCGCCATCGTCGTGAACGTCGTGGGCGCTTTGATCGCGATGATCGTTTTGGACGTGGAGAACAAGGGGATCGGCTTTTTCTGGAACGTGCATTATATTCTGGAACATACGAAACTCATCGTCATTCCCATTCTGTGCCTGCTCCTCAAAGAGTTTGAGCCTCTGAAAATAAGGGATATCAAGCATTTTTTGATCGGGTTTGCGAGCTATTTCGCCTTCGTGTGGGTGTTGGGCACGATTTGCAACGGGATTTGGCAGGCGACGGGGAACGATTACTTCAAAAATAATTTCCTGTTCATGTTCGACCAAAAGGCGGCGCAAGGGTTGTTGCCTGCGGTCGGGGAACTGTTCAATATCGTATGGGACCTTGGCTTTTGCAAGATCTATCCGGTCGTGCAGCCGTTGGTATTTTTCGCGTTTAACGGATTTTGCATCGTCGGGTTTTTCGCCATCTATTTCTGCGGGAAGATAGGGGAGAAGGTGAAAAAAGCGGAAAAAGAGAAAAAGGAGGCGGAGCCCGCGCTCGTTTGAATGCCGTGATTGCGCCTGTCCGCCGCCACGCGTTTGAAAACGCGAGGCGGCGATTTCATTTCCTGCGAAAACGAAGGGTAAAAAACTTCGTCGATTTCAAAAAAAGCATTGCAATTTTTTCTTATTTATGGTATAATTTTTATAGTTTGATAGGGGGTCTTATCCATATGAAAAACAGCGAACAAACAAGCACGGTTCCACAACGCGCGTACGCCGCGGAAAATCCGTATATGCAGTTGGCGATCGAGGAGGCGAGAAAGGGGATCTACGCCGGGGACGGCGGTCCGTTCGGCTCCGTGGTCGTCAAAGAGGGGAAGATCATCGCCACGGGGCACAACTGCGTCCTGTCCCATAACGATCCGACCTGCCACGGCGAGGTGTCCGCCATTCGAAACGCCGGCGCGGCTCTGGGGACGCACGACCTGTCCGGTTGCGACATCTACACCACGGGCGAGCCCTGCCCCATGTGTCTTTGCGCCTGTATGTGGGCGAATATCGGCAAGATTTATTACGGTTGTACCATCGAGGACAATACCGCCATCGGATTCCGCGACAGTCGCTTTGACGAGTTGCTCGGCGGCAGAAAGAAGGTGGAAAGCTATCTCGTCGAGCTGGATCGGGAGGCTTGTCTTGCGTTATTTGAGGAATACAACAATATAAAGACCCGAAAATTGTACTGAAAACGAGGTGAAGTATGGAAAACGAACAGACGCCGCACAAGCGCCGAGTGCGCTACTCGGGTACGCATCCCAAACGCTTCGAGGAAAAATATAAGGAACTCAATCCTGAAAAGTACGCCGCGGACGTGCAACGCATCATCGACAAGGGGCACACGCCTGCCGGTATGCACATCTCCATCATGGTGCGGGAAATTCTCGATTTTCTGAATATTCAGCCCGGGCAGGTGGGGTTGGACGCGACGCTCGGCTACGGCGGTCACACGCGCGCGATGCTCGAAAAGTTGCAAGGGCAGGGGCATATCTACGGCTTGGACGTCGATCCGATCGAGTCCGCCAAGACGGAAAAACGCCTGCGCGATCTGGGTTACGGCGAGGATATCTTCACCCGCCGTTTGCAAAATTTTGCCGATATCGACAAAGTCGTCGCAGACATGGGTGGCAGGTTTGACTTTATTCTCGCCGATTTGGGCGTGAGCTCCATGCAAATCGACGACCCCAAACGCGGCTTTTCCTACAAGGTGGAAGGGCCGCTCGATCTCAGACTCAATCCCGAAAAAGGGGAGAGCGGCGCAGAGCGTCTTTCGAAGCTTTCCCGTAAAGAAATCGAGCATATGCTCGTCGAAAATTCGGACGAGCCGCACGCGGAGAAGATTGCCTCCAACGTCATGAAGTGGCGGTACATGGGCAAGCCCATCGAGACGACCACGCAATTCCGCGACTGTATCGCGGAGGCGCTTTCCTTCCTGCCCAAGGGGGAGCAAAAAGAGGGGGTTAAGAAATCCTGTCAGCGGTGTTTTCAGGCACTCCGCATTGAAATCAACAGCGAGTTCGACGCCTTATACGCCTTTTTGGAAAAGCTCCCCGACGTGCTCGCACCGGGTGGGCGCGTGGCGATCCTCACCTTCCATTCGGGGGAGGACCGACTTGTGAAAAAGGCGTTCCAAGCCTTCCAACGCCTTGGCGTGTACAGCGAAGTGGCGCGCGACGTCATTCGCCCGACGGCGGAGGAGTGCATGCGCAACAGCCGCGCGAAATCGACGAAAATGCGTTGGGCGATACGCTCGGATTTGGAGTGAGAAAGGGCGCTCGTCGGCTTGTGAGTATTCCTTGTCGTGCGGTAAAAATAAGTAAGTCTCCTGCAAACGAAGGGGCAGGTATGAGACGAATGAAAAACTCCCCGTCCGTTGGACGGGGAGCGCTTTTTGTTATACGCGTTACTCAGCGATTGCAACTTCTTCTGCAAGGGGAGCGTCTGCCACGTTGCCTCTTGCCACGGCGAGGTCCGCCGCCATCTGCGCGTGCGTTTTCTTGTTCACGTTGTAGATAAAGGCTAAGGAAACGAACATCAACACGCCGCTGAACAGGTACAGCCCCGCGACGAGCCAACACATATTCTGCGCGGTCTGCGCGGTCTGTTGCGCGACGCCCTTTTCGGAAATATAGCCGAGCCAACCCATCATCAAAAGCACGATGGAGGGTCCGACGCCCTGCGCGAGTTTTCGGAAGAAGGAATGTAAGGAGTAGACGGTGCCCTCTTCGCGGTGCCCCGTCTTCCATTCGTTGTAGTCGATCGCGTCCGCCATGAGTGCCCACGAAACGCAGGTGTATGCGCCCATACCGATGCCGAAAATAGCAAGCGCGACGATATAGAGCACGAGCGCCGCCATTCTGTCCTGTATCATGGGGAAGACGAACATCAGTACGCCGCCGAGTATGGAAACGAGGGAACCGACGACGGAAACTTCCTGTTTGCCGAACTTGTTCACGAGTTTTTTAATAAAGGGCATAAAGAACATCATGGGGATAAACCCGATTGCCGTCGCGATGCCCGAGAGCTCCGCCATACCGAAATGAATGGCGAACATGATGGAATTTGCCGTAGCAGCCGACTGCATACCGAGGAACATCGCCATAGCGGCGACCGTCGCGCCGATGGCGGGGCGGTTTTTCAGGAAGTTTTTGAAGGCTTCCCAGACGTTGAATTTCTGCGTGTCGTTGACCTTGATCGACTGCTCGTCCATGCGGATCGTGATGGCTTTGAGCATGAACATAAAGGCGATGAACCCAAGCACGCCCATGATCAGAGCGGCGAGGAAGACGTTTTCGCCGATCAGTTCCTGCGCCTGTACGCCCGTTTCTTCGTTGATGACGGGGTTGCCGCTTGCGTCCGTGAGTTTTTTCCAAATGAGCGTGGGCAGGATCATCATGGGGATCATGTTCCCGATGATCGAGCCGATCGAACGCCACGTGGAAAGCTGGGTGCGTTCGAGATTGTCCTCGGTGACCAGGGAGAGCATGGAGCCGTAGGGCACGTTCGCGATCGTGTAGAAGGCGTCCCAAATGACGTAGCCGACGATATAGAGCAGGACTTTTACCCAAAGCTCTGCCTGCGGTACGGGAATGAAACACAGCGATCCCGCCACCAAAAGCCCGGCGGCGCCGACGAATATGTAGGTCTTGAACTTGCCGTATTTATACTTCCTTCTGTCTGCGTCGATCATGCTTCCGAGCAGGGGGTCGTTGATGGCGTCCCAGATTTGCACGATCAGCAACAGTACCGCCAAAAGCCCGGTGTCCAACATCATGTACACCGTCCAGAAGGTGGACAAAGTGCCCTTCAATGCGAAGCTCATGTTGCAGCCGAAGTCGCCTGCCGCATAAGCGAGTTTATCCCGTATCCCGAAGGGGCGGGGTTGTTTTTTTGCGGTTTCCATAAAATCCTCCTTATCTTTCCGCAAAGGAACGATTAATGATGTAAACATTATATACCCAAAAGTGCGTTCTGTCAATACCCTTTCTAAAAATAATTCACAAAAAATGTGATTTTCTACAATCTCCGCATTCATTTTTTGAGAGGGTTTATAAAAACTTACGAAAAGAAGGGGAATTTTTTTTATAACCCCTTGACAGAGCGGGAAAGATAGGGTATAATATTTAATGGTAAATTATGACTGCTTCTATAATATTTGGAGGAAGAGATGAGAACTGTAATCAAATGGAATGAGGACTGGCTGTTTTATAAGGGTGTGGGAGACATCTCGGTGGTGGAAGGCGGCGAGGGGGTCACGTTGCCCCACACGTGGAACGCCGTGGACGGACAGGACGGCGGCAACGATTATTTCCGAGGCGATTGCCTGTATAAAAAGGCGTTGCGCAAATCCGAGCTCCCCGAGGGCACGGAGTGCTATCTGGAAATTCGGGGCGCGAACTCTTCGGCGGACGTGTACGTGAACAGGAAGGCGGTGGCGCATCACGACGGGGGATATTCCACCTGGCGGATCAATCTGAGCGAGCACCTCGTCGAGGACAACGAGATTGCGATCGTCGTCAACAACGCGCCCAACGACCACGTCTATCCCCAAATGGCGGACTTTACGTTCTACGGCGGTTTGTATCGGGACGTGAACCTGATCTGCGTTCCGCACACTCATTTCGATTTGGATTATTTCGGCGGCCCGGGGCTTGCCGTCACGCCCACCGTGCAGGGAGAAAACGCCCTCGTGCGCGCGGATGCGTACGTGAGCAACGGACGGGAGGGAGACGAGCTCGTCTATACGATTTACGATCGGGAGGAGAACGCGCTCGCGCAGGCGAAGTCCACCGAAAAGAAGGTGGCGTTGACGATTGAAAACGTCCGTCTTTGGAAGGGGCGCAAGGACCCTTATTTGTACCGTTTGGAAATTCAACTCGTACATGGTGGGGAGGTACTCGATTGTGTGAGCTCCCGTTTCGGGTGCAGAACGTTTGAAATTCATCCTGAAAAAGGGTTTATTCTCAACGGGGAGGAATACCCCCTTCGCGGTGTTTCCCGCCATCAGGACAGATGGGGAATCGGCAACGCGCTCCTGCCCGAGCATCACAGGGAAGATATCGATCTGATTATGGAAGTGGGGGCGACGACGGTGCGTTTGGCGCATTATCAACACGATCAGTACTTCTACGATTTGTGTGATGAAAAGGGGCTCGTCGTCTGGGCGGAAATTCCCTACATCTCCAAACATTTGCAGGGCGGCGTGGAGAATACAATTTCCCAGATGCGGGAGTTGGTGATACAAAATTATAATCATCCTTCCATCGTCGTTTGGGGACTTTCCAACGAAATCACCATGGGCGGCGCGAAGGATCCCGACCTAATCAAAAACCACCTTACGTTAAATAATCTCGTACATGGTATGGACAAAACCCGTTTAACGACGATGGCGTGCGTGTCTATGTGCGGCATTGACGAGCCCTACGTGCAGATCCCCGACGTCGTGTCTTACAACCATTATTTCGGTTGGTACGGCGGCGATACGTCCATGAACGGCCCTTGGTTCGATACCTTCCACGCTCGGTTCCCCGACAAACCCATCGGCGTGTCCGAGTATGGTTGCGAGGCGCTCAACTGGCATACCTCCAACCCCACGCAGGGGGATTACACGGAGGAGTATCAGGCGTATTACCACGAGGAACTCATCAAACAGCTCTTCACGAGAAAATACCTTTGGGCGACGCACGTGTGGAATATGTTTGACTTCGGTGCGGACGCACGTGCGGAAGGGGGGGAGAACGGACAGAATCATAAGGGACTTGTCACCTTCGACAGAAAATATAAGAAGGACGCCTTCTACGCCTACAAGGCGTGGCTTTCGGACGAGCCCTTCGTGCACCTTTGCGGCAAGCGGTATATCGACAGGGTGGAGGACGTGACCAAAGTCACCCTCTATTCCAACCAACCCGAAGTAGAACTCTTCGTCAACGGCAAGAGTCTCGGCAGAAAACAGAGCCACACCCACTTCTTCTATTTCGACGTGCCCAACGTGGGGGAGAGCAAGCTTTTGGCGGTGGCGGGCGAATGTCGCGACGAGAGCAAAATCCGCAAGGTGGAAGAGCTCAATCAGGACTATATTCTCAAAGAAAAGGGAGCGGTCCTCAACTGGTTCGACGTGGAATCCCCCGAGGGCAGGTATTCGTTGAACGATAAAATGTCCGATATTTTAGCAAGCTTTTGGGGCAAACTTTGGTTCCTGAAAATGGGCTTGAAAATCAAGAAAGCAATGGGCGGTGGCAAAGAGGAAGGAGACGGCAAGGTGATGGGCTTCGAGCTCAACGAGAATATGATGCAGATGATGGGCGGTTTCACCGTGCTCCGCCTGACCAGCATGATGGGTATGCTCAACCTCTCCTTTACCAAGGAAGAACTTTTGAAACTCAATAAGCAGCTCAACCGCATTAGAAAGCCGAAAAAACTGCGCCAAAAATAATAAAAGTGAAATTTGCAATAAAAGTTGATTATTTTTGCAATTGCAATTCGTTGCAAAATGCAAAAAAAAGTGGTATAATAAATTTGTAAGAAAAATAAGGAGAGGACGATATGCCGATGCAAATGACGTTTCGCTGGTATGGCGAAGGCAACGACAAAATCAGCTTACAGGACATCAAACAGATTCCGGGCGTAAGCGGCATCGTCTGGGCGTTACACGATAAGATGCCCGGCGAAGTTTGGGAAGTGGAAGAAATTGCCAAAGTGAAAGAGCAATTAGATAAGTACGGGTTCAATATGGACGTCGTAGAGTCCGTGAACGTGCACGACGATATTAAGATCGGGCTTCCCACGAGAGACAAGTATATTGAAAACTACAACCAAACCATTCGCAACCTTGCGAAATTCGGCGTAAAAGTCATCTGCTATAACTTTATGCCCATTTTCGACTGGACGAGATCGGACTTGTTCCACCCCGTTGGGGACGGCTCGACCGCCCTCTTCTATGAAAAGGGAATGATTCAGGAAGACTACAACGCGATGGCGAAGTACATTCTCGATTTCACGGAAAAGTATCATATGTCCTTCCCCGGTTGGGAGCCCGAACGTATGGCGAAACTCGACGAGTTGTTCAGACTGTACAAGGACGTGGACCACGAAACGCTTTGGGCGAATCTGAAATACTTCCTTGAAGGGATCATGCCCACCTGCGAAGAGACGGGCATCAAGATGGCGATCCATATGGACGATCCCCCTTGGGACATCTTTGGGTTGCCCCGCCTTCTCATCAATGAACCCAACATCGACAGGTTCTTGAAGATGGTCGATCACCCCTGTAACTGTCTGACCCTTTGCTCGGGGAGCCTGAACGCAGACCCCAACAACAACGTGGCGGATATCGTGAGAAAGCATTGCGACCGCATCGCGTTCGCGCACATTCGCAACGTGAAACATTTTGCAAACGGGGACTTCTCCGAGGCGAGCCACAGGGACTGCGACGGCGACACGGGGATCCTCGATATCCTCAAAGCGTACCACGACTGTGGGTACGAAGGATACATTCGTCCCGACCATGGTAGGCACCTTTGGGGAGAAAAGCCGGGTACGGTCCGCCCCGGTTACGGTTTGTATGACAGAGCGCTCGGCATTATGTATATGCTCGGCGTGTGGGATATGCTCGATAAATTAGACAAAGAAAATAAGGAAAACAGATAAGGAGGAATCAATCATGACGAATTTACCTTTGAATATCGATTTCAGCGGAAAAGTGGTAGTAGTGACGGGCGCAGGCGGTTTGATTTGCGGCGCCATGGCGAGGGCATTTGCGCAGAGCGGCGCGAAAGTGGCGGCGCTCGACCTCAACGAAGAGGCGGTGAAAAAGCTTGCGGACGAACTCAAAGCGGAAGGCTATATCTGCGAAGGATACAAGGCGAACGTGCTGGACTGCGCGGCGTTGGAAGAAGTGCACCAAGCGGTTCTGAAAGACCTCGGGCCTTGCGATATTCTTATCAACGGCGCCGGCGGGAACAATCCCAGAGCGACGACGGACAACGAATATCAGCACGAGGCAAAGGAAGGGGGCAAGTCCTTCTTCGATTTGGATCCGGCGGGCGTGGATTTCGTATTTAAGCTCAATTTTCAGGGGAGCCTTTTGCCCACGCAGGCGTTCGCCAAAGACATGGTAGGCAGAAAGAGCGGTTGCATTCTCAACATTTCTTCCATGAACGCGTATATTCCCCTTACGAAAATTCCCGCATACTCCGCGGCAAAGGCAGGGATTTCCAACTTCACGCAATGGCTTGCGACCCACTTTGCAGGCACGGGGATCCGTTGCAACGCGATCGCGCCCGGATTCCTCGTATCCGCGCAGAATAAGGCGCTCCTCTACAACGAGGACGGCACGCCCACCGCGCGTTCGGAAAAGATTTTGAAGGGCACGCCCATGGGCAGATTCGTGGACGCGGACGAGCTCCTCGGCGCAACCTTGTTCCTTTGCGACGACAAGGCGGCTTCCGCCATCACCGGCGTCGTGCTTCCCATCGACTGTGGCTTCTCGGCATATTCCGGGGTATAAGCGTGCATATTAATTGAAAGAGGTAAAATATTATGGAAAAATACGTACCCGTCGTCGTCATCAAGGAACTTTCCGAAACGGACACTATTTTGACGGCACTCAAAAATAACGGTATTCACACGGCGGAAATCACCTTCCGTACCGCTTGCGCGGCGGAGGCGATCGCATACGCTTGTAAGCACTATCCCGACATGAGCATCGGCGCAGGCACCGTCATCAACGGTGAACAATGCGAAGCGGCTTTGGCGGCAGGCGCACAGTTCATCGTGTCTCCCGGACTCTCCGTGGCGGTTGCGAACATTTGTAAGGAAAGAAATATTCCCTACTATCCCGGTTGCGTCACGCCCACCGAAATCATGCAGGCGTTGGAGCTCGGGATCACGACGGTGAAGTTTTTCCCTGCCAACGTGTACGGCGGTTTGAAGGCGATGAAAGCTTTGGCGGGTCCCTTCCCCCAAATCAAGTTCATTCCCACGGGTGGTGTGGACAGAAGTAACATCGATGAGTTTTTGGCTTGGGATAAGATTGAAGCGGTCGGCGGTTCCTTCTACGTGAAAGAGGCGCTCGATAAGATGAACGCTCAAAAATAAGTTTTGGTTAGGAGAATAATACAATGAAAAGAATCGTAACTTTTGGTGAAATTATGTTGCGCCTTGCGCCCAACGGGTATTACCGTTTCTTCCAGAACGACCAGATGCAGGCAACGTTCGGCGGCGGGGAAGCGAACGTAGCGGTCTCCCTTGCCAACTACGGCATGGACAGCGTGTACGTGACCAAACTCCCCAAGCACGCGATCGGGCAGGCGGCGGTGAACTCTTTGAGAACGTTCGGCGTGGACACGAGCAAAATCGTGCGCGGTGGCGACAGAGTGGGCATTTACTATTTGGAAAAGGGCGCGTCTCAGCGCGGCTCCGTATGTATTTACGACAGAGCGTACTCCGCAATCGCCATGGCGAGCAAGGAAGATTTCGACTGGGACAGCATTTTCGAAGGTGCGGACTGGTTCCATTTCACGGGCATTACCCCAGCGCTCGGCAAGAACGTAGCGGAAATTTGTGTGGAGGCTTGTAAGGCGGCAAAAGCCCACGGCGTGAAGATTTCCTGCGATTTGAACTATCGTGGAAAACTCTGGACGAGAGAGGAAGCAAGGGCGGCAATGACCGAGCTTTGCAAATACGTGGACGTGTGCATTTCCAACGAAGAGGACGCAAAGGACGTGTTCGGCATCGAGGCGGAGGACACCGATATCTACGGCGGCAAACTCAACCACGAAGGGTATAAGTCGGTGGCAAAACAGCTTGCCGATAAGTTTGGGTTCGAGAAGGTGGCGATTACGCTCCGTACGTCCATTTCCGCAAGCGACAACGACTGGGCAGGTATGCTCTACGACGGCGAAAACTACTGTTTCTCCAAGAGCTATCACCTGCGCATCGTAGACAGAGTGGGCGGCGGCGACAGTTTCGGCGGCGGCTTGATTTATTCGCTTTTGAGCGGGAAGTCTACGCAGGAAGCGATTGAATTCGCCGTAGCGGCGTCTGCGTTGAAGCACTCCGTGGAAGGGGACTACAACCGCGTGACCGTGGCGGAAGTGGAAAAATTGGCAGGCGGCGACGGCAGCGGCAGAGTGCAGAGATAATCGCCCGTAAAACGAGGTTTTGAATAGAGAATTACGCCCCAAAAGCACATGCTTTTGGGGCGTATCAATAGTTGGTAAGCCAACGAAATCCGTCTTTGACGGGTGAAATTCACCTGCGGTGAATAAAACCATTTTCGTGATGAGATCCTGCTTTGCAGGGTGATAGATAAAACGCCGAAGCGTGATGCTTCGGCGTTTTCAAATACTGACTGATTACTCACCTTTGAAGGGGAGAAGAGCGGTGATTCTTGCACGCTTGATAGCCGTTGCAAGCAATCTCTGATGCGCTGCGCAAGTACCGGTCATTCTGCGGGGAAGGATCTTACCGCCTTCCGCAACGTATTTCTTCAAACGATTTACGTCTTTGTAATCGATTGCGTCGACTTTTTCCTGGCAGAATGCGCATACCTTTTTACGGGGCGCTTTTTTGAATACCTTTTTAACGGGTGCTTTTTCTTCCATGATCCGTAATACTCCTTTTCTTATTTGTTTCCCTTACGATTAGAAGGGAATGTCGCTGTCGTCGTCCATCGCCTGCAGAGTGGGTTTTCTCTTGGGTGCGGACTGACGGGGCATTTCGGGTGCGTCGTCGAACGAATCGCCGTTGTCTCTCGGGGACAGGAATTCACAATCCTGTACGATGATGTCCACAGCCGTGCGTCTCTGACCTTGATTGTCTTCGTAGTTGCGGATCTGAACGCTTCCGCTTACGGCAACCTTCTTGCCCTTTTTGGTATAACGCGCAATCGTTTCCGCTAAACCGCGCCATGCAGTACATTCAAAGAAGTCCGTCTGACGTTCGCCGTCCTGCGACGAATAGGGTCTTTGTACGGCGATCGCAAAGCGACACATGGGAACGCCCGAAGGGGTTTCGCGAAGTTCAGGGTCACGCGTTAAGTTTCCGATTAAAAATACTTTGTTCATAGTGTTTTCCTCTGATTAGTTGAGCTTCGTAATCAAACGTCTGACGACGTCCGCATCGATCAATGCGATACGTTTGAGCTCTTCTACGACTTTGCCGTCTGCTTCGAACGTCATAAGAATGTAATAGGATTCATTCTTAAACTTGATAGGGTAAGCCGTTTTCTTGGTACCCCACTTTTCCGAAGACTCGACGCTGCCACCCATCGACGTAACTACGTTTTCGAATTTTGCGATTTTCGCATCCTTCGCTTCGTCCGTCAAGTCGTTGTTGAGCAAATAGAGCATTTCGTATTTAGCCATATTTTTTCACCTCCTGGTCTTATTCGGCACGTCTGCCCTGACGTGCAAGGCGACACCGCGCATACTCGCACGGCATACGCAATTATTATACCCGATTTTCTTGAATTAGTCAACCGATTTTCAGGCATTTTGCAAAGAAATACCGCTATTTTTGACGAAAATACTGTCTTTTGACTTCCCGTTCCCGTTCAAACGCAGACGGGCGGTATGCGCTCCGAAGAAAAACCCCGCGCCGCAA
>JAGAJI010000036.1 GCA_017626135.1 Clostridia bacterium
TCAACGCTTTGCTTAACGGGCAGCTCTCTCGGGCAAAGCTGTTCTTTGCCCTCGGTCACGCTCACGCCTACCTATCGGCGTTCGCTCATCTCGCCCCTACAAAGCGTTATCAACGCTTTGCTTAACGGGCAGCTCGTCCTGTATCCCCACCGGAAACTGAGTTTCTGGACTTCCGATTAGCCCCCGCAGGGGGCGCGAGCGACGAGCGAGCGCCCCGTTCGCGACTGCGAACGGGGCGCTCAACGCATACCTGGTATGCCCTTACAATACTTTTTTCAAAAATTGACCGGTATAACTTTCGGGGACTTCCGACACTTCTTCGGGCGTGCCTTCGCATACGATCGTGCCGCCGCCGTTGCCGCCCTCGGGCCCTAAGTCGATGATGTAATCCGCCGTCTTGATCACGTCGAGATTGTGTTCGATCACGAGCACCGTGTTCCCGCCCTCGCGCAATTGCAATAAAATCTTGATCAGCTTGTCCACGTCGTAGGTGTGCAACCCCGTCGTCGGTTCGTCCAAAATATAGCAGGTCTTGCCCGTCGAACGCTTCGCGAGCTCGGTCGCAAGCTTCACCCTCTGTGCTTCGCCGCCCGAAAGGGTGGTGGAACTCTGCCCGAGTTTGATATACCCCAAACCCACTTCGTTCATCGTTCTGATTTTATTATAAATCGTGGGCACGGAGCGGAAGAACTCGCAAGCCTCTTCCACGGTCATATCCAGCACGTCGGAAATGCTCTTGCCCTTGTACTTGACTTCGAGCGTCTCACGGTTATATCTCTTCCCCCCGCACACCTCGCAGGGCACGAAAATGTCGGGCAGGAAGTGCATCTCTATCTTGATGATTCCGTCGCCGAAACAATGCTCGCACCTGCCTCCCGACACGTTGAACGAGAACCTGCCTGCCTTGTACCCCCGTTCCTTTGCGTCGGGTGTCATCGCAAACAGGTCGCGAATGGCGTTGAATACCCCCGTATACGTCGCGGGATTGCTCCTCGGCGTTCTGCCGATGGGCGACTGGTCGATGGCGATGACCTTATCGAAATACTCCACGCCTTCCGCCCTCGCGTATTTGCCGAGTGCGTGCTTGGCGCCGTTGTGGGTGTTGGCGAGCAGGGGATACACAATCTCGTTGACAAAGCTCGATTTGCCGCTCCCCGAGACCCCCGTCACCGCCGTGATCAACCCCACGGGCACCTTCACGTCAATGTTTTTGAGGTTATTCTGCTTGCAGCCGTATACCTTCAACCACTTGTCGGTGGGCGTTTTCCGAACGGGCGGAACTTCAATTTTTCTGCGACCTGCGAGGTAATCCCCCGTGATGGAACGGGGCTCCGCCATGATATCCTCTTGCGTACCGCAAGCCACCACTTCCCCGCCGTGCACCCCCGCTCTGGGCCCGATATCCACGATAAAATCCGCCGCCTTCATCGTGTCCTCGTCGTGCTCGACGACGATGAGGGTGTTCCCCAAATCGCGCAAGCCTTTCAGGGAGTTGAGCAGTTTCTCGTTGTCGCGCTGATGCAAGCCGATGCTCGGCTCGTCCAAAATATAGAGCACGCCCGTCAGAGCACTCCCGATCTGCGTCGCCAAGCGGATCCGCTGACTCTCGCCCCCCGACAGCGTCACCGCCGTACGGGTGAGGGTGAGGTAGTTGAGCCCCACGTTGCGCAAAAAGCCCAAACGGTTGTTGATTTCCTTGATGATCGCGTCCGCGATGAGGTGCTCGGTGGGGGTGAGCTTGGTCGTCAGCTCGTCCATGAACTCGCACAGTTTATCCACCGACAACTCGCACAATTCCCAGATATTCTTGCCGCCGACGCTCACCGCCAACGCCTCTTTTTTAAGTCGTTTGCCGCCGCACCCGTCGCAGGGCGCCGCGCGCATGAGCCGCTCGATATCGCTCTTGACCCCGTCCGAGGTCGTCGCAGCGTAACGGCGCTGTAAATTATTCACGTACCCTTCCCAGTATTTTTTGAAACTCCCCGAGAAGGAACGGGTCTCGTACTTCATATCCACCGCGCGGTCGCTCCCGTACATGAGGATATCGTACACTTCCTGCGGCAAGTCCTGCACGGGCACGTCGAGAGAGAAATCATACGCCTTCGCGAGCGCCGAAAGCTCCATGAGCGCCATGGACGACGAGCCCAAGTTCCAACCCGTTACCTTCATCGCTCCCTCGCGCAACGTCTTCGTCTTGTCGGGGCAGATGAGGTCGGGGTCGACGAACTGCTTAAAGCCCAACCCCGAACAGACGGGGCACGCACCGTACACCGTGTTGAAGGAGAACATTCTCGGTTCGATTTCTTCCAAGGACACGCCGCAATCGGGGCAGGCGTAGTTGACGGAATACAAATCCTCTTTGCCCTCGCAGTCGATGACGACGAGCCCGTCGGCGAGTTTGAGCGCCGCCTCCAAGCTATCCGTGAGCCGCTTTTGAATGGTGGGCTTGACGACGAGTCTGTCCACGACGACGGAGATATTGTGTTTGATATTCTTTTCAAGCTTGATTTCTTCCTGCAAGTCGTACACGATGCCGTCGATTTTCACCCTGCCGTACCCGCTCTTCTTAAAGCCGTTGAGCTCCTTGACGTACTCCCCTTTTCTGCCGCGAACGACGGGGGCGTTGACGAGGATTTTGCTCCCTTCGGGCATACCAAGTACGCGATCACAGATTTCGTCGACCGTCTGACGACGAATTTCCCGACCGCATTTGGGGCAATGGGGCACGCCGATACGCGCGAATAAAAGACGGAAATAGTCGTAGATTTCCGTGACCGTACCCACCGTGGAACGGGGGTTGCGCGAAGTCGTTTTTTGATCGATGGAAATGGCGGGGGAAAGCCCTTCGATGCTCTCTACGTCCGGTTTTTCCATCTGCCCCAAGAACTGACGGGCGTAGGAAGAAAGGCTCTCGACGTACCGCCTCTGTCCTTCGGCAAAGATGGTGTCGAACGCCAAGGTGGATTTACCGCTCCCCGAAAGCCCCGTGAATACGGTGAGCTTGTTTCTGGGAATGGTCAGATCCACGTTTTTTAAGTTGTTTTCTTTTGCACCTTTGATTACGATATTTTCTTGCATATTCTTACCTTCATCTTATACATGGTATGCCCATTTTTGCGGAGTTCTTCCGTTACCGAGCTTCCATGATCGCTCTGCGAGCGAGGGAACCGCTTCGCAGTTAGTGGCGCAAGCTATTGCTTGCTTTTAGTGGGGTTACTTCTTCGTCGCCTTGCGAAGGCGCGTTTTCAGCTCCGCTATCTTTTCGCGAATCTCTATCGCACGCTCGAAGTCAAGCTGTCCGCTCGCCACTTTCATCAGCGCTTTCAGCTTCTCGATCTCGTCGGGAATCTCCTGCATCTTGATATCGTCGCTCGTCTTTTTCTTCGTGATGTTCAGCGTCGACTTCACTTCTTTGATGATCGTTTTCGGCACGATCCCGTGCGCCTTATTATATTCGTCTTGTACCTGCCTACGCCGATTCGTTTCCCCGATCGCGCGCTTCATGCTGTCCGTCATCACGTCCGCGTACATGATCACCCGCCCTTCGCTGTTTCGAGCCGCTCGCCCGATCGTCTGGATCAACGACGTCTCGCTGCGCAGGAACCCTTCCTTGTCCGCGTCTAAAATCGCCACCAACTTCACCTCGGGCAGATCCAACCCCTCGCGGAGCAGGTTGATGCCGCAAAGCACGTCGAATTCCCCCAAACGCAGCCCGTTCACGATGTCGATACGCTCCAACGTATCCACGTCGCTGTGCATATATTTCACCTTGATAGAATGTTCCTTCAAATAGTCGGTGAGCTCCTCCGCCATGCGCTTGGTCAAGGTCGTGATCAAGACCCTGCCCCCCTCGTTCACCGTAATTTTGATCTCCGAGAGTAGGTCGTCGATCTGTCCTTTCGTCGGTCGGACGTCGATCTCGGGATCGAGCAAGCCCGTCGGGCGAATGAGCTGTTCCACCCGTTGTCCCGCCTGTTCTAATTCGTACGGCGCAGGCGTCGCGGAGACGCAAATCATCTGCGGCACACGCGCGTCGAACTCCTCAAACGTCAGGGGGCGGTTGTCGTACGCGGCGGTCATTCTGAACCCGTACTCCACCAAATTTTTCTTTCTCGATAAATCCCCGTGATACATCGCGCGGATTTGCGGAATGGTCATGTGGCTCTCGTCGATGAA
>JAGAJI010000037.1 GCA_017626135.1 Clostridia bacterium
AGCCACAGGCTGAATTTTGCCTTGGAGCGCGTCCGCTCTTCCGCTTTTTGCGCGCGCTCTTGCGCGACTAATTTATCCAGCGTGATTCTGTTTTTCGTGGGCTCGGGTTCGGGTTCGACCTGTTTTCCCGATAACTTCTTGAAAAAATTGCCCACCGTCGTAACGGGTTTGGTCACGTTTTTATAATCTGCCTCCATGCCTTCCATAATCAATTTGGCTTTATTGAGGAAGAATTTGAAAACGACGTCGAAGAGAATTTCCAGCACCCAGCCGACGATCATGAGCGACGAAAGGATGAGGGAGAGAGAGGTGAAATGGTTTGCCGTAACGGACAGACCGTAAATCATCACGCCGAGATTGAACAGCTTGATCAGCCGTTTGCTCCATTTATAGACCTGCTTTACCCTCGCTTTGATTTGCTTTTGCACGCCGTAAATCTTCATATAGAGGAAGAACGCAAAATAGGCGGTGGCAAGCGTCAAAAGGGCGATATTGACCGCCAAAAGTCCCGACCCGATGCAGACGGCGTAAATCAGATAGGCTATGTAAACGCCTTGGGTCAGAACGCAACGGATAAAGTCGATTTTCTTGAAATCGTCGACGATTTTTCGAAACGCCGCGCGCGTGTAATCAAACATAAAATACCTCTCTTTTTCAACGCTCGGATTTGGGCGATTTTCCGAAATAGGAGTAAAAGCCGCATACCAGGTGTGCGTTGAACAATTTTTTCTTCTTGTCGGCGGACTTGCCGAAATACCGCTCAAAGTCGGGTAGGGACGTCAGAATATAGGCGTTCCAGTCGGGGAGAGCGCGGAAGGTTTTTCCAAACGCTCCCATCAGCGCGCGGACTTCTTTCTCCTCGGAGAGCCGTTCCCCGTAGGGGGGATTGGAAAGGAGCACGCCGTATTTTTGCTCGCTCGAAAAATTCCTTGCGTCGGCGACGGAAAAGCGGATCTGCTTTTCTACGCCCGCGCGCTTTGCGTGGTATTTGGCGATGGAGATCCCCTCGGGACTTATATCGCTTGCGAAAATGACGGGCTTGACGTCCCGTTTCTCCTGCGACTTCGCCTCTTCGCGTGCGAGCTCCAAAACTCCCTTCGGCGCACATTCCCAACGGGTGAAATCAAACTCCCTTTGCAGTCCCGGGGCGATATGCATTGCCTTCATCGCCGCCTCGATGGGGAGGGTGCCGCTGCCGCAGAAGGGATCGGCGAAGGGTTTTTCGATATCCTTGTCGGGGTTATAGAAGGTGGAGTCAATCAAGCCTGCCGCAAGCGTCTCCTTCAAAGGGGCGCTGTATGCGAGCGAGCGGTAGCCGCGCTTGTGCAACCCGTCTCCCGTCGTGTCGAGGGTGACGGTCACTTCGTCCTTGAAAATGGAAAAACCGACGACGGAGCGCGCGCCCGTTTCCGCGAACGTCTTTCTACCCGTACGCACCTTGTCGGCAAGACGGGAAATGATGGCCTTTTTGGCGACGCCACCCGCCGCTTTGACGGCGGCAAGTTGACTCAATACGCTCTTTCCGTCCATGAGAATTTTCGATTCCACGGTGAGATAATTCTCCCACGGAATGGCGTAAAATCCCTCGTACAATTCGTCGAAGGTGGTCGCAGGGAAGCGTTGAAGCACGATCAACACCCGTTCGCCGCTCCGCAAAAACACGTTGAGCCGCGCGACGGATAGCCAGTCGCCTTCCACTTCGATGCGCCCGTTTTCCGCAGGCGCTTTCGTAAAGCCGAGGGAAAAGAGCTGGCGTTTGGTAATTTGTTCCAAGCCCGATGCAACGGGAATCAATAGTTTCATACGACTATTATATACCCGATTTTTGTATTTGTCAAGCGCATGGAGTTGACAAAAATTGCCCGAAGGGGTATAATGGAAATATGAAACGAAATTACGAGCTTTTGATGCAGGAACAATTAAAATCGATCGAAAAGGGGACGAGACTTCTTCTCCACAGTTGTTGCGCGCCCTGTTCGTCCGCGTGTCTGGAACGCTTGAAGGAACATTTTCAGGTGACGGTGCTCTACTATAATCCGAATATCGACGAGGACGAGGAGTACGAAAAGCGCAAAGCCGAGCAGATCCGTTTTTTAGAGGAGACGGGTTGGGCGGACTTTCTCGATTGCGACCACGACGCGGAGACGTTTGAAGAAATGGCGAAAGGACTGGAAAACGAACCCGAGCGGGGGAAACGGTGCTATCGTTGCTACGCCCTGCGGTTGGAGAAAACGGCGCAGGTGGCGAAGGAAAACGGTTTTCATTATTTTGCCACGACGCTGACGTTGAGCCCCTACAAAAACGCCGACTGGCTGAACGAAATCGGCGAGGAGATGGGGGGCAGGTATGCGTTGAACTACCTTTACACCGATTTTAAGAAGAAGGGCGGGTACTACCGTTCCACCGAGCTTTCACGGGAATATCACCTCTATCGACAGGATTTTTGCGGTTGCCGATTTTCCAAACGTCCGCAGTGAAAGGTTCCACAATTTTTACAAAATCAACACAAAATCGTCTTATTATTTTCGAAAAAAAGGTGTAAAATCGTCTTATCAATCGTACAAATAAGGAGACAAACGATGAAAAAAACGGTGATTGCAATCTGTATGGCGGCGCTTTTGTTGGGCACGGTCGGGTGCAACGGCGGCGGGGAGTGGTTCGATCCCTGGGACAATCTGAACGGCGGCGGCACGGCGTCGGACGGGGAGCTCTCCAAAGAGAACGCTTCCGATTATACGCCCGAATCCGAAGTCAAAGAGGAATGGAAGGAACCTGAAGCGGAAATCGAGGGCGCGGTGCATATCAATCTCTCCACCCTCGCGGCGGATAACGCGCCCGACGGCACGGAGTTTGCAAACGGAACTTTGACGGTAAAGGAAGGGGGCAGGTATGCGTTGAGCGGCTCTTTGACGGGGAATATCGTCGTCAAGGATACGGACGGGAGCGTGCAGATTTTCTTAAACGGCGCGACGGTGTCCACACCGCAGACGAGCGCTTGCGCCGCGCTCGTGTTTGAAAAGACGAGTTCGGAGCGTATGCTCACGGTCGTGAAAAATACCGTCAACACCCTGTCGGACAGCGTGGGCGATACGGATGCGGACGGCGACAGCGCGGCGGTTCAGGCGAAGAAATGCTCCCTCGTCGTTAACGGCGGCGGCAAGCTTCTTTTGAAGGGTGTGGGCGAAAACGCGACGGGCTTGAAGGTCAAGAAGCAACTCGTCATTGTCGATACGCAGTTGGAGATCGAAGCGGTCAACAACGGAATCAAAGCGGACGAGAAGATCAGTATTTTCGATGCCACAATCAAAGTGAACGCAGGCGGTGACGGTGTCAAGACGGATATGGAGGCGACCGACGAGGCGGAAGCGGCGGAATACGCCGCCGACCCCGAAGCAGGCTATATTTATATTGAAAACACGTCGTTGGATATTACGGCGTTGGACGACGGAATTTCTGCAAACAATTGCCTGTATATAGCCAACAACGATGCGAACACGGTGAAAATCATCACCAACGGCGGCGCACCGAGTACGGTGACCGAAGCTTCTTCCGACCGCGCGGACGGCAAAGCGCTCAAAGCGGATGGAATCACGCTCGTGGAGGGAGATACGGAGACGGATATCCCGGCGAGCTACGAGGAGAATTACGCGCTCGTCATCACGGGCGGAAACTTTGAACTTAATAGCAACAGCGATGCGGTGACTTCCAAGGGCAACCTGATCATTTCGGGCGGCGACTTTCAAATTGCTACGGGTGACGACGGGCTCCACGCGGAATACCTGACCAAAATTTCGGGTGGGGAGATCACCGTTTCCAAGAGCTACGAGGGCGTGGAAGGCGCAGCGGTAGAGATTACGGGCGGCGTTATAAACGTCGTTTCGGTGGACGACGGTATCAATGCGGCGAATGCGGATTTGAAAAACTACGATTATCATATCTATATCGGCGGCGGCAAGATCACGGTGGATGCGCAGGGCGACGGCGTAGACGCCAACGGCTGGATCAAAATGGACGGCGGCGAGCTCATCGTATACGGTCCGACCGGACGGGGCAACGGCTCGTTGGATTCGGATAAGGGGTTCCTGATGAACGGCGGCAATCTGTGCGCCGTGGGCTCGTCGGGCATGGTGGAAAACCCTGCTTCGAATTCCGAGCAATGCTATATCAGCCTCAATTTGAGCGCTCAACAGGCGGCGGGTACCGCCGTGGAAGTGTACGACGATAGCGAAACGCTTTTGTATAGCGTTACGCCGACCAAGACCTATCAATCGGTCATTATCAGTCTTGCGCAGTTTGAACAGGGCAAGACGTATACCGTGAAGGTGGGAAGCAACACCTACGAGGTGACGCTGAATTCCATCGGCACGGCGTTGGGTACGAATCAGGGCGGCGCGGGTAATCAGGGCGGTCGTCCCGGTCCCGGCGGTTGGAGACCGTAATCGGCGTTTTCCGAAAAAAGTTTCCTGTTCGTTAACGACGGTTTACGCGCCGCCGAGCATGGCTCGGCGGCGCATCTTTTATCCTAAGGGGGATTGTGGAGGCAGGAGTTTTTCGCGTGCGAAAATATGCCCGTAGGCGCATACGACAAAATTCGAGGGGCGAACGAAGTCGGTTTTCCACGAATGGGGAGCCCCCCATATCTCGGGAACCGCACGTATCGAAAAAGGTCGAACGAAGGGGGCAGGTATGCGTTGAACCGCATATATGCGCGCAAAAAAACAAAGTCCCCTATCGAAAGGGGTTGGGCGTATGGCGAAAAAAAGAAATATGGGGTTCTCCGCAAATGCGAAGAACCCCATACGTCGTCTTTGGTCGAAATTTGTAAAAACTTATACCTTAGGCAATTTGGAAAGGCTTACCTGCAAGTCCTCGTCGGTGGGAATGTAATCGCTCATTTTGCCGTCGTGGAACTTCTCGTAGCTCATCATATCGAAATACCCCGTGCCCGTCAAGCCGAACACGATCGTCTTTTTCTCGCCGCTTTCCTTGCATTTCAAAGCCTCGTCGATGGCGGCGCGAATGGCGTGCGAGGACTCGGGGGCGGGAAGAATACCTTCCACGCGTGCGAAATATTCCGCCGCTTCAAACACTTTGGTCTGTTCCACCGCGCGCGCTTCCAGCAAGCCCTGTGCGTGCAGCTCGGACAGGGTGGTCGTCATGCCGTGATAGCGGAGACCGCCTGCGTGGTTGGGCGAGGGGATAAAGCTCGAACCCAACGTATACATTTTGGCGAGGGGGCATACTCGACCGGTATCACAGAAGTCGTAGGCGTACTTGCCGCGCGTGAGCGAAGGGCAGGACGCGGGTTCTACCGCGATGAAACGATAGTTCGCTTTGCCTTCCAACTGATCCGCCATAAAGGGCGCGATCAAGCCGCCGAGGTTGGAACCGCCGCCCGCACAACCGATGATGATATCGGGGGTTACGTCGTATTTTTCGAGCGCCGTCTTGGTTTCAAGACCGATGACCGATTGATGCAAAAGTACCTGGTTGAGTACGCTGCCGAGCACGTAGCGATAGCCTTCGCGGCTCGTAGCCGCTTCCACCGCTTCGGAGATCGCGCAGCCGAGCGATCCGTTCGTGCCGGGGAATTCCTCCAAAATTTTCCGACCGATCGCCGTCGTCGTCGAAGGAGAAGGGGTGACGTCCGCACCGTACGTGCGCATCACTTCCCGACGGAAAGGTTTTTGTTCATAGGAAACTTTGACCATGAACACCTTGCAGTCAAGTCCGAAATAGGAGCAAGCCATGGACAGCGCCGTGCCCCATTGTCCCGCGCCCGTTTCCGTCGTGACGCCCTTCAAGCCCTGCTTTTTCGCGTAATACGCTTGCGCAATGGCGGAATTGAGTTTATGGCTGCCACTCGTGTTGTTGCCTTCAAATTTGTAATAAATATGAGCGGGCGTGCCCAGCGCCTTTTCCAGACAGTAGGCGCGCACCAAAGGGGAAGGGCGGTACATTTTATAAAAATTACGTACTTCGTCGGGAATGGGGATGAATTTGGAAGTTTCGTCCAATTCCTGATCTACGAGCTCTTCACAGAACACGTGGGAGAGTTCCTCCTTCGTGACGGGTTGCAAAGTGTCGGGATTGAGCAAAGGCGCGGGCTTTTGTTTCATAAACGCGCGCAGGTTCAGCCACGACTGAGGGAGCTCCGTTTCGTCCAGATAGATTTTGTACGGGATGTCTTTTTTCATATTTTTTTCTCCTTTGAATATATTGCAAGACGACCGTGGCGTCGTCGTTGATATATTGAAAATAAATACGTTTGAAAACGTCTCTGCGCTTTTTCGTGCGGTTGTCTCACAGTTCCAGACAGTCGAAGATACCGCCCGTCTCCAAATCCTTCCAGTACAGGACGTTGCCGTCGAGAAGAAGATAGGAATGGGGGAAGCCCTCTTTGGGCAGGGAGACCGAACCGCAGTTTGCGTATCTGGCTCCGTTTTCCAAAACGCGGTTTTCAGGCGTATGGAAATGTCCGTTGAAAAGTACGTCTCCTTTTTGGAGCAAGGGGGGCATGTCCGCGTTGAACAGGTGACCGTGGGTCAAAAACAGCGTTTTTCCCTCGTGGGAAAGCAGGGCGTAATCCGCCGTGATGGGGAACTGAAGCACCATCTGATCGACCTCGCTGTCGCAATTTCCGCGCACGCAAAGGATTTTCTCCTTGATGCCGTTGAGCATCGCGAACACTTTGCGGGGGGAGTAGTCGTCGGGGAAGTCGTTGCGCGGCCCGTGGTAAAGCAAATCGCCGAGCAGCACGAGTTTCTCCGCGCCCTCGTTTGCAAATGCGTCGAGGAGCTCCGCGCACCACCGCGCCGAGCCGTGAATATCCGAGGCAATCATATATTTCAAGGTAGTATCCTCCGATGACGAGTATGGGTTAGAAAATAAATTTCACGATGTCGAACTGCTCGGGCAGGTATGCGTTGCTTTCATACAGCTCTGCATACTGCTGCATGAGCGCAGGCAACTCCTCTTCGCGATGGCTTCGGAAGGTGAATTCGCTGAAATTGACCGCCTTGTTGGCGAGCAGGTTGATCGCCGTGGAGACGAACTCACGGCTTTCCGTGATTCCCTTCACCGTGACGTTGTTTTTAAGTGCGTATTCGAGATTGACGTGCAGGGGCTTATTCGCCATCGCGCAGTAGGCCACGTACGCGTTCCGCTTGACGAGGGGGAACATGACGGAGGGTTCGCAACGGTTGGCGAGCGCTAAATACACGGCGCCGTCGGCGAGTTTGCCGCCCGTGACTTCCAAAATTCTCGATTTCAAGGTGTCGTCGTTGGGGAAGGTGTAATAGATGCCGCTGCGCTTTGCGCGCGTCAGACGCTCGGCGTTGTTGTCCGCCAAGATGGGCACGGCGCGGTGGTAAATGAGGATCTGACAAAGAATATTCCCGTATAAGCCGCCCCCGATGACCAAAATATGCTGACCGATTTCCACGTGCATTTCGTCGATGACGTGTTCGGCTTGCGCGATCGCGTCGATGAGGAACGCCGCTTCGTCCGTCACGGAAGCAGGTAGGGGGTAGACGTCGTTGACGCCTGCGAGCACGAAGTCACGATAGAACCCGTCCGCCGTCTCGCCTGCAATCCTTAACCCGTCGGGCGCGCACTCGTCCTCCGTCGTACCGGCGAGGTAGACGCGCTCGCTTCGTTTGATGAAGGAATCCTCCGCGGCTTCCGTCACCTGACCGATGGCAAACCGACCGGGGATAAAGGGAGATTTCACTTTCAAAGCCCCCGAATACACGGCGACGTCGGGTTCGGTCAACAGCGCTTTCGTGACCTTGATCTTGACTTTATTTTCGGATAATTTGAGGTCGGGCGCGGTCACGTGCTGTAAATTGTGTGGGTAAGTCAGTTGCCAAACTTTCATAAAACACTCTCTTTCTTACTTTTTGCGAAGGGAACTTCGCGTATATAAATAGAGTATAACCTATTTTCAGAAAAATTGCAAGTATTTTTTTTATAAATTCGCTTAAAATTACTCAAAAACAGTTGACGAAGAGGGAAAAAAGAAGTATAATTGATGGAGTAAATAAGAAAAACAAACAGCGAGGTGAAAATAATGAAAGCTGATATTCATCCCAAATATCACGAAGTAACTGTAACTTGCGCTTGTGGAGCTACTTTCAAAACGGGTACGACCAAAGACGGCGACGTAATGAAAGTGGATATTTGCAGCAGCTGCCATCCTTTCTTCACGGGCAAGCAAAAGTTGGTTGATACCGGTGGACGTATCGATAAGTTCAAAAAGAGATATGGTCTTTAATTGGTAAATCGTGATTGAAGTAGTGGGCTTTGGGGGTACCCAAAGCCTTTTCTATTGAAAACTATTGAAAACAGAGAATACGCGGCGAAATACTGCGTCGAACTTTCGTTTCCCCTTGGTCACGTACGTTTAGTACGCTCCCTGCGGGAAAGCCGCGTTCTCCTTGTCTTTCTTGCGTCTTGCTCTGTTTTCCCCGTTGAGACGAGATGGTACAAAATCTTCGGCGAAATACGGCGTCGGGCGTGCGTTTTGTTCCACGTAAAACAACACGCCGTAATTTTTGCGTCGTAGTAGTCAAAAAACTCGTCGGGGAATAATTTTCCCGACTTTCAAATAGGATAAACTAATATGAAAAAAGAAAAAGCAACGAAAACCTGTACCTACATCGGCGGTCAGGCGGTGATGGAAGGCGTGATGATGCGTGGAAAACGCAGTATGGCGACCGCCGTGCGCGACGTAGAAGGGCATATTCAAATCGAATCCGAGCGTTTAGCTCCCCCCGAAAAGACGAATAAATTTTTCCGTCTGCCCTTCGTGCGCGGAGTCGTCAACTTCATTCATTCCCTCATAGATGGGAATCGCGTGCTCATGCGAAGCGCCGAAGTGGCGTTCCCCGACGACGAAGAGCCTTCGAAGGGGGAGAAACTTCTCAATGAAAAACACGGCATCGATATCAATGCCATCGTCACCACGGTAGCCGGCGTGCTCGGCGTGGTGCTCGCCCTTCTCATCTTCGTGGCGCTCCCGCAATGGGTGACGGGCTTTCTGCCTTTCGATAAGACTTCCACGGGTTTGGACGGACTGTGGTTCAACCTCTGCGAAGGGGGAATCCGCCTGCTGATTTTCATTCTGTATATTTTGGCGATTTCCCTCATTCCCTCCCTTAGACGTGTGTTCATGTGTCACGGTGCGGAGCATAAAACCATCACTTGCTACGAAGAGGGGAAGGAGCTCACGGTGGAAAACGTGCGCGGCTGTTCGCGCGTGCACGATCGGTGCGGTACGACTTTTCTCTTCATCGTCATGATGGTGAGTATCGTCGTGTTCTCCCTCGTCAATATCGCCATTGCGGGCTGGCTGTACACGGGCAATTCCGCCGTCGACGGGATCTTGCGCTTCGTTTTGAAAGTGCTCATGCTCCCCATTGTGGCGGGCGTTTCCTACGAAGTGCTCAAACTTTTGGCAAAGACGAAAAATAAATTTTTCCTCATCTTCAAGTTCCCCGGGCTTTTGATGCAGCGCCTCACCACGCGCGAACCCGAGGACGGCATGATCGAATGTGCGATCGCCGCATTCAACACGGTGCTTGCGATGGACGCCGACCCGACCATTCCCGAAAAGCGTTTCGTGACGGCAGATAAGCTCACGAGCCTGTTGAAGGACACGAAAAAGCGTTTCGCCAACTGCGGTATCGAAGAGGAAGAGGCGGAATGGATCTTCGCGCTGATCTTGGATATCCCCAAGAGCGCGATCAACACGGAAGAAAAACTGCTGAAAATTCCGCAGGTGAAAGAGATTTTGCGCATCGCCGACGAACGTCTGACGGGCAGACCGCTGTGGTACGTCATGGGCGACGCCGATTTCTGCGGCTATAAGATCAAGGTGGACGAGCGCGTGCTCATTCCCCGCCCCGAAACGGAAGAACTCGTCATGATGGCGGTGGCGGCGGCGGAAGAGGGACAGCACGTTCTCGACCTCTGCACGGGCAGCGGCGCGATTGCAATCGCGACGTACAAGGAGCTGGAAAAGGCGGGCAGAAAGGTGCGTATGACGGCGATCGACGTCAGCGAGAAGGCGTTGGAGCTCGCGCGGGAAAACGCGGAACTCAACGAGGCGGAAATCAATTTCATTCAATCCGACCTGTTTACGCGCATTCGCGAACGGTTCGACCTCATCGTCTCCAACCCCCCGTATATCCCTTCGGCGGAGATCGAAACCCTGCAAAGGGAAGTGAAGGACTTCGAGCCCCGTCTTGCTTTGGACGGCGGCGCGGACGGTTTGGAAATCTACCGCAAAATCGCGGCGGACGTGTCCAAACATCTGACGAGAGGGGGAACCCTGCTCATGGAAGTGGGCGCAGGTCAAGCGGAAGAGGTGGTAAAACTCTTCAAAGGCAATTCCTATTCCATGATCATCAAAGACTTTAACGGCGTCGATCGCTACGTAAAGATCGTCATGTAACGCCGTCGAATACGCCCGAGCCTCGGGCGTATTTTCAAAAGGAGAAAAGTATGCTCAAAAAATTAGCCGATATCAAAAAACGGTACGAATTTTTGTCCGAACAACTCGCCGATGCCGACGTCATCGCAGACATGGGTACGTGGCAGAAGTATTCCAAAGAACAATCCGACCTCACCGAGACGGTGGAAAAATACGAGGAATACCTCGCCTGTGAACGGGAAATGACGGACGCGTTCGCGCTCGCGGAGACGGAAACGGACGCCGAGATGAAGAAGATGCTTCTCGACGAAGGGTACGCTTGCAAGGAGAAGTTGGCTTCGCTCAAAGAGGAGCTGAAAATTTTCCTGCTCCCCAAGGATAAAAACGACGAAAGAAGCTGTATTTTGGAAGTCCGTGCCGGTACGGGCGGCGAGGAAGCGGCGCTGTTTGCCGCCGAACTTTGCCGTATGTATTTGAATTATTGCGCAGCGCACAAACTCCGCGTCGAAGAGATGGATATCAACGCGACCGAGCTGGGCGGCGTCAAGGAGGCAATCTATAACGTAACGGGTACGGGCGCGTACAAATTATTGAAGTACGAAAGCGGCGTGCACCGCGTTCAACGCGTACCTGCTACCGAGACACAGGGTCGAATCCACACGTCGGCGGCGACGGTTGCCGTCCTACCCGAGGCGGAAGAAGTGGAAGTGGAAATCAACGACAAGGACATTCGTATCGACATTTTCCACTCGGGCGGCGCTGGCGGTCAGAACGTCAACAAGGTGGCGTCCGCCGTGCGTATCACCCATTTCCCGACGGGTATCGTCGTCACTTGTCAGGACGAGCGTTCCCAGCTCAAGAATAAGGAACGGGCGTTCAAGGTGCTCCGCTCCCGCGTGTACGATTTCTATAACGGACAGAACGCCAAAGCGCGCGAGGAAAACAGACGGAGCATGGTGGGCTCGGGGGACAGGAGCGAGCGAATCCGCACCTACAACTTCCCCCAAAGCCGCGTCACCGA
>JAGAJI010000038.1 GCA_017626135.1 Clostridia bacterium
CCCCGGGGCTCCCTTTGCGTGCAAATTGCCCTTTGAGCATACCACGTATGCGTTCACGCTGCAATTTGGATATTTTTGAACAGCCGCACGGCGAGCACGGTCATGTCGTCTTTTGCCTTGCCGCCGTACGCTTGCAGCGCCCGTTCCAAGAGGGTGTCGGCGAACTGTTGGGGGTTGCGCGCAGGCATCGTGCGGAGCGCTTCGTACAGATCGGCGGTCGAGCCGAAGGCGTCCGAGATCCCGTCGCTGATGAAGACGAGCACGTCGTTTTCGTCGAGATCGTATTCCCCCGTGTCGGGGTGGACGGAGTCGAGGATCCCCAAGGGCAGCGTCGCATTTTCAAGCACCTTGACGGTGTTGCCCGACAGAATGAATCCGACGGGCGAGCCGATCTTGACGATGCTCGCCCCGCCGCTGTTGAGGTCGACGACGGCGATATCCACGCAGGCAAAGCATTCTTCCTTATTGAACGTGAGGAGTTTGTTGACGGTGGAGAGGACGAGGTCGGAAGGCATCTTCGCCCGATAAAAACTTTCCAAAAGGGAAATGGTGCTTTCGGAAACGCGCTTGGCGTATTCGCCGCTCCCCATGCCGTCGGAGAGGGCGACCATGAATTTGCTCTCGTCGATCTTGATGACGGAGTGGGTGTCGCCGCTCGCCGTTTCGCCCGACTTTTTCATGCTCGCCACGCCGAACGCGGCGTCGAAACGCGGCTTTTTCCGCAGAATACAGCAGAATTTATTTTGACTGAGCGAAAGACGCTCGGAAATCATCATATCCGTTTGGAAGAGGTGGGAAGCAACTTCGGCAATCTTTTTTACGTCCGCCTTCCCGTAGGTGACGAGGGAGAGGGTCAGATCGTCCTCCTCCCCGTACACGAGCACTTCCGAACAGACCACGCCCGCGCGCAAAAGGGTGACGTTGAGCTGTTTTTCTTTGTCCGTATACAGGCGAAGGGGTTCGCTCTGTTCGAGGGCGAGGTTTTTCAAAATCTCGCTGACGCCCTGCGCCTGGTTGGCGAGGAGGGCTCTGCCCGAGGCGGCGTTCTCCGCCTCCGTCATATATTTTCGGTATTCCACGAGTTGATGATTGAGGGCGTAAAGCAGGTTGCTCTGGTTGATACAGAGGTCGGACAGATCGCTTGGAAGGTCGATAAGATTGACCTTCCCCTTCATGCAGCCGATCTCGATGAGCTTGCTCAACGCAGACATGCCCCCCTTGTTTTGACAAGTTTCCCGGTTTTGACAGATAGAACAAACCTGCTCTTGCACGCAGGATTGTAAGAACGCGCGCGCGGCTTCGTCCGCCTCGCCCGTGCTAAGCGAGGAGAAGGTCGTCTCGATCTCCCGAAACACCGAAGAAATTTCAAACAGCTTTTCCCCGATGGCGGAGCGGTTGCGGTTGATGGCGATTCGCGAGAGGTGTTTCTCCCGATAGAAGACGAGTTTGTTTTCGATTTCCCGTATCAAGGGGGCAGGGATAAGAATAAACAGGAGGGCGGGGAGCACCGCCGCGAGAATGGAGAGTACGAGCTGAGGAGTGGGGTAGGCGTACAAGCCGTCCAAATAACCGCAGATGAAAAAGACGGCGAGTTGCGCGCACACGGCGGCGAGTCTGCCCGACTTGATGAACAGCGTAATCGCCACACCGTAAATGAAAAAGCGTGCCGGGGAAAGGCCCGCGACCAGCCACGGCGGCAGGGCGAGTACGAACGCGCAAATGGGCGCGGAGGCGTCCTTCGTCACGCTCGCATAGAGGAGTAAGATGAAAAACGCCACACCCATGTACGCGTTCACGCTCAAAAACCGACAAATTCCCACCCCGACGAGGGTAAAACATAAGAGAATGAAAACGATCTCGTCCTCCCGAAGTCGGCATTTGAGAAGCTTGTGCAAAAGCGCCTTCATGCTCACGGCAAAGACGGCGGCGAGCAGAAAAATCACGGCGGCAATCACGACCTTTTGAACGATTGCGTCTATTTTTATACTTTCCAACGGAAGGGTATACCCCTCAAAGGGCGCGAAGGCGAAGAAGAGTCCGAGGGAAAGGGAGAGGGCGACGAGAGGGAAAATGCCCGTTTTCAAGAACTCGTTTTTGCCGAATCGCTTTTGAAGATAGAATCCCACGCTCATCAGCGTTGCTTGCGCGGCGTAGAGCAGGAAGGGAATGGGCTCGAAGGGGATAAGAGCGGGGAGAAGATAGAGCAGAGCGGACAAAATGGGGGAGAGTCCCGCGGCGCCCATGCCGTAAAGAAGGGCGAGGGAGAAGGGCTCCTTGTGGTCGCCGATCTGGGAAAGGAAGAGGGAGGAAAGTAGGCAGGCGAGATACACGAACACCCGCCCGAATTCGATTTTTTTATGAAAACGCATAAGCCGAAAGCCTCCGAGGAAAAAATTTGTTCTTTCATTATACGGAAAAATGCGCTGCGGAAATTGACTGTTTTTGGAATTTGTGCGGTAACTATGTCGGAAGGGGTAGGGATTTTATTCGGTGCGGGGCAGACCCTTTTTGAAAAGCGCGCCCCCTCGCCGAGATCGGCGAGGGGGCGCGCGTCTATATAGAGTCGACTTATAAGTTGTTAGGGACTTGGAAACCCAAACTGATCAAAATGGCGCGGTTGACGCGGTTCATGGTCGCAGGGGGGAGTTCCCCGATCCGTTCTTTCAAACGCCGCTTATCCAAGGTGCGGATCTGTTCCAACAAAATCACGCTGTCTTTGGCTAAGCCGTACGCCGAGGGGAGCTCGATATGGGTAGGGAGTTTGGCTTTGTTGATCTTGCTCGTCACCGCCGCGGCGATGATGGTGGGGGAGTATTTGTTCCCCACGTCGTTTTGCACCACCAGCACGGGGCGGATTCCGCCCTGTTCGCTCCCCACCACGGGGGATAAGTCCGCATAATACAGTTCACCGCGTTTTACGTTCATCACACACCTCTTTTGAAAACCGACACTCTCCTTGCTACATTATATGTAAAGGGGGTAGCGTCGCGTTCTCCTTTCGTTCTGCTTTGAGTATTGCCCAAACGCAGAACGGTTATACTTCCCGATAAAAAATCCACCGAAAGCGCTTGCCGGAGCAAAACTTTCGGTGGTTCCATAATGATCTTACGGGTATGGTATGTATGCGTTCATGGATCAAACGATGCAGTTTTCGTCCTTTGCGGGAAGGGAATCGAGCTCCGCTTTCTTCGCCGCATATCCCGCTTTTCCAAGGAGCGCAAAGGTCGCTTTTTTGCCTTCTTCCACGCCCGGCTGATTGAAGGTGTCGATGTTAAACATCGCGCCTGCGTACGCCGTCTGCAACTCGAACAGGAAGAGGAGCTGACCGAGGGTGAACGCATTAAGTTCGGGGATCCAAACGGTATAGTTCATTCTGCCCGCTTTGGTGAGCGCGTAAGCGGTCGCCGCGTTCTCCGCCTGAATGAGCTCTTCCATCGTATGACCGCCGAGGAAGGAGACGTCGGGAATGTTTTCACAGCCGTGAGGAATGGGCATTTCACAAGCGTACTTCTTCAAGGAAAGGAAGGTGACGACTTTGTCGAAAGGACCTTCGGTGTAGAGCTGTACCTGCGAGTGCTGATCGGTCGCACCGAGCGCTTTGACGGGGGTCTGACCGACGTTGCAGGGCTTGCCGTCGAGGGTGACGTTCTTGCCGAGGGATTCCGCCCAGAGCTGGCAATACCAGTCTGCGAGGTATTTGAGGTTATCCGAATAGGGCATCATAACGCCGACGTTCTTGCCCTCTTCCATCGCCGCTACCTGCAAAACCGCAGACATAAGTGCGGGGTTTCTGCGCATGGCGGGTTTGTTGCAGAGGGAGTCCATATACGCCGCACCGGCGAGGAGTCCTTGAATATCGATGCCGAGCACCGCCGCAGGGAGGAGTCCCACGGGACAGAGCTGGGAGAATCTGCCGCCCACGCCGTCGGGGAGGACGTAGCTCTTGATGCCGCCGAGTTCGTCGGAAATTTTCTTGAGGTTGCCCTTGTTGGCGTCCGTCGTGAAAATGACGTTGTCCTTGACGTTGACGCCCGCTTTGGTGAGTTGGTCCAAAATGATGAGGTACTGGGTCATCGTTTCGCTCGTCGCGCCCGATTTGGAAATGACGTTGAAACAGGTCTTTTCGGGTTCGATGACGTCGAGCAAGTCGCGCATACGCACGGGGTCTACGTTGTCTTCCACGTAGAATTTGGGCCCCTTTCTCTTGGATTTGGGTAAATCGTTATAATGCAAATGGCAAAGCGCGTTGAACGCCATGATGGGCCCGAGCGCGCTGCCGCCGATGCCGAGCACCACGAAGTACTGGAATTTTTTACGTACGTCTTTTGCGGTCTGCAAAATGTCGGCGACGATTTCTTTCTGGTTGTAGGGAAGTTCCGTCCAACCCATGTAGAGTTCGTCCTTACCGCGGTTTTCCTTCACGTAGCGGAAAGCGGCGTTCGCTCTCGAAGCGTAGGAAGCGAGCTTTCTGTCCGTGAAGCCTTTCTCGCCCAAAAACTTTTCCGTCATGTTGTTGTAATCCACCATTACGCGCATGGAATTACGCCATTCTCTCGTCTTGTATGCCATGATAGTTTCTCCTTTCGTTTTTTTATTTTAGGGATTTTTTATAATTTTCTTTTTTCACACTATAATATTGTACTATTTTCCGTGCGAATTGTCAACAAACGAAAGGGGAAATTGCGTAAAAAAGATGAAAAATTTTATTCTTTCTTTTTGGAAAAGGGGTTTGGCAAAATCCCCGTCAGAAGGTAGAGAAGGGCGGTGGCAAGGAGCATAACCGCCACGCTCAACACAAGAGAGAAAAATTCGCTGAGAATTTTCGAAAGCAACGTCACGCAGAGTTTGCCCAAAAGGGAGATGAAAAGGACGCCGAAAAGTGCGGGAAAAAGTACGTGAACGCATACCTGCCTGCCTCGTTTTTCAAAAATCGGACATTTTTTGTGGAGAAATAGGAGGTTGCAAAGGGCGGTTGCCGTATAGCTCAAACCAAGCCCTATGAGGTATGCGTACGAGCCACAGAGATTCGGCAAAAGCAGAATACACAGCAAAAGCGTCGCCGCGCCGACGAAGTAGAAGAGGAAGGTTTGTTTTTCAAAACCCATGGAGTTCAAGACGCTCGTGGAGATCATGGTGAGGCTCATGGGCAGAAGGATCGGACAGGCGTACGCGATCATTTCTCCGGCGGTGGGGTTGGCGAACGCCAGCATACCCAAATTCTTGCCGACGGCGTAGAAGAAGGGGAGAAGAATACAGGCGACGAGCAGGGAGAAGAGCAGACCGCGCTCGATATTCTTTTTCAGACGCTCGGTATTCCCCCGATAGAAGTCCTCGGAAAGCTCGGGCACGAGCACGAGAGCGAGCGCGCCGATGAGGGTGGAAGGGATGAAGAGAATGGGGAGCACCATGCCCGAAATAATGCCGAACTGCGCCACGGCTTCGCCGCTTTCGAGCCCTGCGCGGACGAGCATGACGGGGAGCAAAACGGCGACGGCGGAGTTCACCAAAGAACCGCTCGCGCGCACGGAAGTGAGGGGCAGGGTCGCGTTGAACATAGGCTTGAGCATTTTCGTCGGGGAGGAGAGCTTGCCGCCTTTTACGAAAAAACAGATCGTGGAAGCGGTGAAGGAGAAAAGGTAGGAGATGACGACCGCCCACGCCGCGCGCTCGGCGCCTAAGGCAGGGGAGTCCACTCGTTGGAGAAGGAGTACGCCCGCGATGACCATGACGCTCTCTTCCGCGAGCTCGAGAATAGAGGGGGGGAGGAATTGCTTGTTGCCCCAAAAACTGCCGCGAACGACGGCGTAGAGGGAGGAGAAGCAAAGTCCGAGAAGGAGGATCCGAAAGACGGGGAGGGCGCGTTCGTCCGAGAAGAGGAAGGTGAGGTTCTTTCCAAAAAGGAAGAGTACGAGGCAGACGGGGAGGGTGAGGAGCAGGGAGAGGAAGGCGCCCGAAGAAAAGGCGCTCACCTCGTCCATGGGTCGTCTTTCCGCCTTACTTTTGGAGATCATGCGGGAGACAGTGATGGGGATCCCGCCCGTGCCGATGGTGAGGAAGAGAGAGAAAAGGGAGAGGGCGACCTGGTAGAGCCCAAGCCCCTCCGCGCCGATGAGGCGGGAGAGCACGATGCGGTATAGAAAGCCGAGCCCCCGTTCGGCAACGGATAAGGCGGTGACGGCGGTCGTGGTGGTGTAGACGGTCTTTTTCATAGTTTATCGTACGAGCCGTCGAGGGGAAATATGACATATTTTCTTGCACGGACGGCATATACTATACAGATGTTGAAAACGGAACGATATGAATTTTATCAAGTTAAAGAGGGGCAAACCCTTCGGAGAATTGCGGAATATTTTTCCGTATCGGAGTGGTTGCTCGTCAAAGAGAACGGCTTGACGGGCCCCGTTTACAGGGGGCAAATTCTGAAGATTCCCCGTGAGCGAGGGAACGGGTACGTCGTGAAAGCGGGGGATACGAAGGAGCTCCTTTGCGGCAGCGCGGAGAACTACGAACGCAAGAACGGCACGGGCACGTTCTATATCGGTATGCGGGTGATTTTGTGAGCCCCCGCGACAAACTTTGGTTGAACCTCGGGCTTCGCTCGAAGAAGAAAGGGAGGCTTTTTCCCGTTGCTTGCAAACTTCGGGCACAGGAAAGGGGGAGTCCTGCATACAATATAACAAGAAACAATCTTGCGAAAGGGCTTTGCTCATTCGTAACAGGAGGTAAAACTATGTCCTTTTATTCCAATTTCCAGTCGGACAAATGCCCTTGCCAGATCACGGGCAATCCGATCAACGGCTTGACGGAAAAGGTTTGTATTCAGGCGGAAAAAATTTTTGACGCAGGCATAAAACAAACGCAGTTGGAAAACTATTCCCTGAACCTCACCGACCTTGACCCTGCCACGGTTACATATCCTTTGACTTTCGTCAGCGCGCGTTCTTTGACCGCCGACGCGACGGTGAGCAACCTCGTCATCGAACGGCAGGCGGACCGCTCCTGCGCTCGCGTACAGGCAACCATTTCCATTCCCGTGGAAGTCCTGTTCACCGATGCGGCAGGGGTGGACGGGAGCGCCACGAGCACCGTCTCCGTGCCCGTAGACGTCCTTCTCTTCGTACCTGCCCCCTCCATTATGCCCTTCTCGGTGCGCGCGGTGGCAAGCGTGGTCGCGCCCGACGGCACGTATAACGCCGAAACGCAGGGATTTACGGTCAGCTTGTGCATCACGTGGATTTTGAAGGTCTCCATGCCCGTGGAACTCCTCGTGCCGACGTACGGGTATTGCGCCATTCCGCCTGCGCAGGAGTATTCGCAGGAAGTGTGCGCGGGATTTTTCGAGCTTCCCCTGTACCCCCAAGGGCGGGGCGGCGGCGGAAAAGATTGCTGCAACGGCGGCTGAACTTTTACAAAAAAGCGACGGATCTTCCGTCGCTTTTTTCATTCAACGCATACCTGGTATGCCCGAACGCTCTTTTGTAGGCTTTGAAAAATCTGTTTGAAATCCCTTGATTTTTTCAAAAAAATCTGCTATAATAAAAGCATGAACGTATACGCAATCAGCGATCTGCACCTTTCCGCGACGCAGAACAAGCCCATGGACGTGTTCGGCTCGGGTTGGGAAGGGCATTTTGAGAAAATCAAATCGGACTGGCGGCAGAAGGTACTGCCCGAGGATATCGTCCTCATCTCCGGCGACATCAGCTGGGCGATGAAGCTTTCGGACGCCCTCGTAGACCTGCGTTCCCTTGCCGACCTGCCCGGGAAAAAGGTGTTCATTCGCGGCAACCACGATTTTTGGTGGAACGGGATCACCAAGCTTCGCGACTTGGCACCCGACGAGAATTTTTATTTCTTGCAGACGGACGCCGTAAGGCTCGGTGAATTCGTCATCGTGGGCTCACGCGGTTGGACGTGCCCGGGGAGTGCGGACTATACCGAGCAGGATCAAAAGCTCTATCTGCGCGAAGGGGAACGGTTTCGGCTTGCCTTTCTCGACGGGGAGAGGCTCCGTCTCGACGGGGATAAGTTGATCGCGATGATTCACTATCCGCCCTTCAACTTGAAGAAAGAGGACACGCTGTTCACCGACCTGTTCCAAAGATACGGGGTGGAGAAAGCGGTGTTCGGGCATATTCACGGGGCGGCGTATTTTCCGCTCAAGACGGAAAAGGACGGCGTGGAGTATTTTCTGACTTCCTGCGACAAGGTGGGCTTTTCCCTCGTAAAAATCTATTGATTTTTAGGAAAGGGACAAAAAGTTGTAAAAAAGCGCCGTTCGAACCCTTTACAATTTCGGCGAAAAGTGGTATAATGGAAGGTGATAAAACGGATTATCACTCGGGCAAACGAGATCTCGGGCAATCGCTCGGGATTTTTCACAGAATTTTTACAAGGAGATTTGTATGCTCAACAGAAAAGATCTACTCGGGCTCATCGACGTTTCGGCGGACGAAATCACGGAAATTCTCGACTTAGCGGAAGAATTCAAGAACAGGATCCGCAAAGGCGAAAAGAAGTTCACCCATTTGGAGAGCAAGACGGTCACCGTGCTTTTTTATGAGAACAGCACGAGAACGCGGACGAGCTTTGAACAGGCGGCGAAATATCTCGGCGCGACGGAAATCAACATTCAGGCAGGTACTTCCTCCGTTGCGAAGGGGGAGACCCTCGTCGATACGGGCAAGACGCTCGACGCGCAGAGAAACGATTTCATCGTCATTCGCCACCCCATGGGCGGCGCGCCCTATCTGCTTGCCAAAACGGTGAAGGCGAGCGTGCTCAACGGCGGCGACGGCATCAACGAGCACCCCACCCAAGCGCTTCTGGATATGCTGACGATGCGCGAGACCTTCGGCAGTTTGAAGGGCTTGAAGGTGGCGATTATGGGGGATATCAAACACTCCCGTGTGGCGAAATCCAACCTGTTCGGTTTGAAAACGATGGGTGCGGAAGTGACGATGTATGCGCCGCAGACCCTGATTCCCAAGGGAATCGAACAGCTCGGCGCGAAAGTTTGCCGTTCGAGAGAAGAGGCGCTCGACGGCGCGGACGTCGTGATGGGGTTGCGTATTCAGCTCGAACGTCAGCAGGCGGGCAATTTCCCTTCGCTCGGCGAATACGCGGCGAACTACGGCGTGGACGAAAAGGCGCTGGCGCTTGCAAAACCGCACGCCATCGTCCTGCACCCCGGTCCCGTCAACCGTGGGGTGGAACTCACCAGCGGCGTGATCGACCATGAAAGAAGTCGCATTGAGGACCAAGTCCTCTCGGGCGTGGCGGTGCGTATGGCGGCGCTGTGCCTGTTGAACGAACGGAGGGCGAAAGCATGATTATCAGAAACGGCAGCGTAGTATTGAAAAATTCCGTAGAGAAAAAGGATATTTTGGTGGAGAACGGGCGCATCGTAAAGATTGCGGCGCAGATCCCCGCGGACGGAAGCGAAGAGATCGACGCGAGCGGTAAGCACGTGTTCCCGGGACTCATCGATATGCACGTGCATCTGCGCGAACCGGGGTTCGAGCGGAAAGAGGATATCGAGAGCGGCAGTAAGGCGGCGGTGAAGGGCGGGTTTACGCAGATTTGCTGCATGCCCAACACGAATCCCGTCGTGGACAACAAGGTCGTCGTAACCTATATCAAGGCACGGGAAAGAGAGGTTAATTTATGTAAAATCCACCCCATCGGCGCGATCACGAAGGGCTTGAAGGGGGAAGAGATGGCGGCGATTGCCGGCATGAAAAAGGCGGGCGCGGTGGCGATTTCCGACGACGGAGTCACCGTGAAGAACGCGCGGCTCATGCGGCTTGCCATGGAATATGCGAAGGGATTCGATATCAAATGCCTGTGCCATTGCGAGGACAAGGATCTGGTGGACGGCGGCTCCGTGCACGAGGGGTTGAGCGCAACGATTGCGGGCTTGAAGGGGATTCCCAGAGCGGCGGAAGATACCATCATCGCACGGGAAATCGCGCTGGCGGAGACGCTCGATACGGCGGTGCATATCTGTCACGTGTCGACGTACAGCGGCGTGCGCATGATCCGCGATGCGAAGAGAGCGGGGATCAAAGTCACGGCGGAGACCTGCCCCCATTACTACGCGGCGACGGACGAGATCATTCGCACGTACGACACGAACACGAAAGTCAATCCCCCCATTCGAGAAGAGGTGGATAAACAAGCGATTTTAGAGGGCTTGAAGGACGGCACGCTCGATTGTATCGTCACCGATCACGCACCCCACCACGCGGACGACAAGAACGTGGAATACAACGTGGCGGCGTTTGGGATCAGCGGTATCGAAACGTCGTTCGGGTTTGCGATCAAGTATTTGTACAAGGCGGGCGTACTGACGCTGAACGAAATTGCGGACAAGATGTCCTATAACCCCGCGAAGATTTTAGGTTTAGAGGGCGGCGAAATCAAGGAAGGCGGCGTGGCGGATTTCACGATTGCCGACTTGGACGAGAAGTGGGTGGTGGACCCCGACAAGTTTGTCAGCAAGGGCAAGAACACCCCGTTTACGGGGTACGAGCTGGAAGGCGTGGTGAAGTACACCATCGTCGACGGCGAAGTGAAATACAGGGCTTGACCGAGGTTCGAAAAATCAAGAGCAACACACGCAAAGGAGAAAGGAGACCCATGATTACCGATAAACTCATTGACGGCATTATTCAGATGCAAAATCCCACCTGCGTAGGGCTGGATACCCTCTTTGACTACCTGCCCGACGACATGAAAGCAGGCGCGACGACCTTCGAGGATGTCGCAGAGCGCGTGCTCGCGTTCAACAAGACGCTCATCGACCATATTTGCGATATCGTACCTTCCGTGAAGGTGCAGATCGCCTACTACGAAATGTACGGCGTTGCCGGCATGAAGGCGTACTACGAAACTTTGAAATACGCAGCGGCAAAGGGGCTCGTCGTCATCGCGGACGCCAAGCGCAACGACATCGGCTCGACCGCCTCTTGCTACGCCAAGGCGTTCCTCGGGGAAACGCAGGTCAACGACAGGGCACTCAAAGCCTTCCCGTCCGACTACGTCACGGTGAACGGATATTTGGGTTCGGACGGCATTTTGCCCTTCGTCGAACAATGCGAAAAACAGGACAAGGGGATCTTCGTGCTGGTCAAGACGTCCAACCCCTCGGGCGCGGAAATTCAGAACATGATTTTGCAAAACGGAGTACCCATGTACGAGTATATGGGCGGCTTGGTGGAAAAATGGGGGGAGAGCACGATCGGCAACTACGGCTATTCCGCCGTCGGCGCGGTGGTCGGCGCGACCCATCCCACGGAGGCGGCTCGTCTGCGCGAAGTCCTGCCCCACACCTTCTTTTTGATCCCCGGCTACGGCGCGCAGGGCGGGAATGCGGAGATGCTCAAAAGCTGTTTCGGGGGTGACGGGCTGGGCGGCGTCGTGAACAATTCCCGCGGCATATTGTGCGCGTATAAGAAGAACGGCGGTACGTACTATAGCGCGGCGCGCGAGGCTTGTATCGCGATGCAGAAAGATTTGTCCGCAGTCATCGGGAAAATGGGCAGATAAACTATGAAAGATTACGTTGCAACGATTGTAAAAAATGAAAAAATCGCGGAGAATATTTACGCGGTGACCTTTGCTTTGGACGAGGATTGCCAAGTCCGTTGCGGTCAGTTCGGGAATATTTCCGTCGGTGGGACGCATCTTTTGCGCCGTCCGATCGCGATATGCAAAGCGGCAGGACGGGAAGTGACGTTCTGCTATCAGATCAAGGGCGAAGGCACGCAAAAACTCAAAACGATGGGGGCAGGTACGAGATTACACGTGTTGATGCCCCTTGGGAACGGCTTTTTCGTCGAGGCGAACGAACGCAAAATCGCGCTTGTCGGCGGCGGCGTGGGGGTATTCCCCCTGATTTCCGTGCTGCGCGAGTACGGGGAAGAAAAAGAGATTTCCGCGTACATCGGGTATCGCAACAAAGGCGCGGTATGCGGCGTGGAGGAGTTTGAAAAGGCGACGAAATTCGTCGGCGTGACGGACGACGGGAGCTACGGGGAAAGAATGAACGCGGTGCAGGCGTTCGCGGCGGACCTTGAAAAGGGCAACCGCCCCGACGTGGTGCTTGCCTGCGGTCCCACGCCCATGCTCCGTGCGTTGAAAGCGCTCGTGGAGCAGGAAGGGATTCCTTGCTACGTATCGTTGGAAGAGCGTATGGGCTGCGGCATCGGTGCGTGCCTCGTGTGCGTGTGCGATCTGACGAACGGCAAAAAAGCCCGCGTCTGCAAAGACGGGCCGGTGTTCCGCGTGACCGAGGTAAACCTGTAATCGGAAGTCCAGACGAGCTGCCCGTTAAGCAAAGCGTTGATAACGCTTTGTAGGGGCGAGATTAGTGAGCGCATATGCAGCGCGCGAACGGTGACCGTGCAAGCGAAGCGCCGCTCTCGCCAAAGGCGAGTTGATAGCGATAACATTACGCTCTTAAAAAACGGGCGGCAAGGTAGTAAGATCGGGCAGCGGAGCCACTCCGCCGCAAAGCGGTTTAATCGCCGCAAGGCGAAACGGCACTCAATCGAAAAAAATCAATCAAAAGGAAATAATATGGCAAATTTGGCAGTCACCCTGTGCGGTGTCACATTGAAAAATCCCGTAATCGCGGCTTCGGGAACCTTCGGGTTCGGGCGGGAATTCCACGAGCTCTACGATATCGGTCAGCTCGGCGGCGTGTCTACAAAAGGCTTGACCTTGGAGCCCCGCCTCGGCAATCCCGTCCCCCGTATCGCGGAATCGCGCGGCGTCATTCTCAACGCCGTCGGCTTGCAAAATCCCGGCGTGGAACACTTTATCGAACACGACCTCGACTGGCTGAAATCGACGGGTACGACCGTCATCGCCAACGTCGCCGGCAAGACTTTGGAGGACTACGAGCGCATCTGCGCGCGGCTTGACGGGCTCGTGGATATGATCGAGCTCAACATCTCCTGTCCCAACGTCAAGAGCGGCGGAATGGCGTTCGGGATCCAGCCCAAAATGGTGGAAGAGGTAACCAGGTACGCGACGAAACGTCTGAAAACCACGCCGCTCATCGTCAAACTCTCCCCCAACGTGGAGAGTATTTCGTTGAACGCCAAAGCGGCGGAAAACGGCGGCGCGAACGCCGTATCCCTCATCAACACGCTGACGGGTATGGCAATCGACATCGAGAGAAGACGACCGATCATCGCCAACAATACGGGCGGCGTATCGGGCGCGGGAGTCAAGCCCGTTGCGGTGCGCATGACCTACGAGGCGGCGCAGGCGGTGCAAATCCCCGTCATCGGCATGGGGGGGATCACTTGCGCGGAGGACGCGATCGAGTTCCTGATGGCAGGCGCGACGGCGGTGCAGGTGGGGACGGCAAACTTCACCGACCCTTACGCGATGCCCAAAATCATTCAAGGGCTCAACGACTGGTGCGATCGGCACAAGATCGAAAACGTATCCGAGCTGACGGGCACCTTGCAACTCAACGGAAAATAAGCGGAAGGGTTCCGCTGCCAAGTCTTACCCTTTCCCTTTCGGGCGGTAAGATACTAAAAAATATTTTAAGGAGTTTCGCAACATGGAATATACGTACAAACAGGAATTTATTCGTTTCATGGTGAAAAACGGCGTGCTGAAATTCGGCGAATTCACCCTCAAAAGCGGTAGAGTTGCACCCTATTTCATCAACACGGGTAACTATAAGACGGGCAAACAGCTCGCCAAGCTCGGACAATATTACGCGGCTTGCGTTATGGAAAACGGACTGGAAGCGGACACGCTCGTGGGCCCTGCCTACAAGGGAATCCCTCTTTCCGTCGCGACGGCGATTGCGCTCTGCCACGATTACGACAAGGAACTCAACTACTGTTTTGACAGAAAGGAAACAAAGGATCACGGCGAGGGCGGCTTATTCGTCGGCAAACAGCTCGTGGACGGCGAAAAGGTCATCATCATCGAGGACGTTATGACCTCGGGCAAGGCGTTGCGGGAAATTTTGCCCAAGCTGGAAGCGGCGGCGAAGGTGAACGTCGTCGGCATGATCATCTCCGTGGACAGACAGGAGAAGGCGTTGAACAGCGAGCTCTCCGCCGTGCGCGAAGCGAAAAAGGAATTCGGCATCGACGTGTATTCCGTTGTGACGATGAACGATATCATTCAGGCGATCGAGGACGGCGTCGTGGACGGCAAGGAACACCTGCCCGCCATGTATAAGTACCGCGCAACTTACGGCGCGAACTGACGCAGGATACGGCGATAGATCCGTTCGAGCGGTTGGGACAAAATAGGATTTTTGGGCAATACCCATTCCGCTTTCGGCTCGCAAAAGACCGTGCGCGTCGGGCGTTCTTCCAAGGCGTGCGTACTCGCAAACAGCAAGGTCATGCTACTGACGAACAGGATAGCAACGATCAAAAGATAATTCCGTTTCATACGCACAGTATGGGAAAGGACGGGAAAAATTATGCCTCGTATTTGCCTGCTTTGGAAGGAATAGGGGGCAGACTTTACAACGGATAATATAAGAGAAGGGAACGACGTCGTCGTTTCCGTAAGAATAGGAGTAAATCTATGAAGAACGTCATTCTCACGGGGGACAGACCCACCGGGAAATTACACATCGGGCATTACGTCGGTTCGTTAAAGCGCCGTGTGGAGCTGCAAAACAGCGGAAAATTCGATAAAATCTACATCATGATCGCGGACGCGCAGGCGCTCACCGACAACTTCGATAACCCCGACAAGGTGCGTGCGAACATCACCGAAGTTGCACTCGACTACCTTGCTTGCGGGCTCGACCCCGAAAAATGTACCATCTTCGTGCAGTCGCACGTGGCGGAGCTCACCGAGCTCACCTTTTACTACATGAATCTCGTGACGTTGGCGCGTTTGGAGCGTAATCCCACCGTCAAAGCGGAGCTCAAACAGAAGGATTTTGCCCTGTCCATTCCCATGGGTTTTTTGAGCTATCCCATTTCCCAGACGGCGGACATCACCGCGTTCAAGGCGAATACCGTGCCCGTGGGCGAGGATCAGCTCCCCATGATCGAGCAGGCGCGTGAAATCGTGAGAAGCTTCAACGGGCTGTACGGGGAAACCCTCGTCGAACCCAAAGCGGTGCTCCCCGAAAACAAAGTCTGCCTGCGTTTGCCCGGCACGGACGGGATGGCGAAGATGAGCAAGTCGCTCGGCAACTGCATCTACCTTTCAGACAGCGCAGAGGAGATCAAGCGCAAGGTCATGGGGATGTACACCGACCCGAATCATATCAAGGTGACCGACCCCGGCAATACCAAGGACAACCCGACCTTCATCTATCTGGAAGCGTTTGCCACCGACGAGCATTTTGCCAAATACTTGCCCGAATATAAGAATTTAGACGAGCTCAAAGCGCACTACGAGCGCGGCGGTCTTGGGGATATGAAAGTCAAGAAATTGCTCAACGCCGTCATGCAGGAAGTCATCGAACCCATTCGCACGAGAAGGGAAGAGCTTGCGAAGGATATTCCTGCCATTTGGGATATGCTGTACAAGGGGAGCGAGGAGGCGCGCGCGGTTGCGGCGCAGACCCTTGCCGAAGTGAAAAAGGCGATGAAGATCGACTATTTCGCAGACAGAAAATAAGGAAGTAAAGCCGCCGCCCGTTTGCAGTTTTTGCAAACGGGCGGCGTTACGTAGAGGAAAGGAAAAGGATAGAAACCACGTGCTTTCTGAATAGCAGAAAAAGGGGGTAAATAAAAGAAAAAACCGAGGCTTGTCCTCGGTTTTTTCTGTAAGTTTTGAATTAGTCGTTGATAAGTTCTTTGTAAGCTTTACCGAACTTCATAACGGGTTTCTTGCAAGCCGCGATTTCCACAGCTTCTTTCGTCTGAGGGTTGATACCGGTCTTAGCGGGAACGTCCTTTACTTCAAACGTACCGAAGCCAACGAGTTGTACCTTTTCGCCTGCTTTCAAAGCGTCCGTAACGGATGCGATGAATGCGTCGTACGCAATGGCTGCGTCCTTCTGCGTGAAACCTGCTTTTTCTGCGATTGCTTTGATCAATTCACCTTTGTTCATAAGAGTTTTAGCCCCTTTTTATAAAAATTCTCAAATCTGAGATTTAAGTAATTTTATTATAGCCTATCTTGCGCCGTTTGTCAAGCCTCAAAGCAAAAAAAATTGCGAAAAAGCTTGAATTTTCAAGGATTTTTATGATTTTTTTCCAAAATGGAGAGTTTTTGCGAAATTCGCGCCCCGAAAACGTAAAAATTCTCATAAAAATTCCCGTAAAAAGCGGAGCTTTTCACGGGAAATCGATCAAAGTTGGTCGGTATAGAAACCAAGTCCCAACACTTGGGAAACGTTGGACATGACGGCGAAGGAATCGGGGTCGACCTTTTTAATGATGCGGCGAAGGGTGGCAACCTGTCTGCGGTTGACGACGCATACGAGCATCGTGTGGGAATCCTTGGTGTACATACCCGTCGCAGGGAGCGCCGAGACGCCGCGGCTGAGCTCGCGCATCAGCGCTTGCGCCATCTCTTCGGGCTTGTCGGTGATGATCCTGAACTCCCTTGCCGACTGGAACCCGTTGAGTATGGATTCGTTGGTCTTGCTTTCTATGTACGTTTCAAACGCCGCCATCATGATGGGGAGCAAAGTCATACCCAGATCAATCGTGCCGTCGGCGTAGTAGGTGGGTTTGAACACGAACAAAGACGTGCCGATGATGACGCAGTTGAGACCGAAAATCGTCCATGCGATGGAGTTGGCGTTGATTTTCTTTTGGATCATGACCGCCGTGATGTCCGTACCGCCCGTACTGCCGCCTATCTTAAAGGCGAGCGCCACGGACGTACCGAC
>JAGAJI010000039.1 GCA_017626135.1 Clostridia bacterium
AAATCCTTCCCCGAATACCTCGTGGGAAAAGGTCGCGTCGCTGACGATCTCTCCGGAAATGAACACCTTGTTGTTTTTTTCTGAAACGTAATTCATAGTATTTTTATACCTCCAAAAGTAATCAAGTAAATAAAACGGGCGTACCATGTCCGCGTTGAATGATATTGTTCATTTTCATAAAACAAGCATACCATGTACGCGATGAACGTGAAAATTTCAAAAATGGGCATACCATGTACGCGTTGAATGGCTATATCTCGCGCTGTTTAGAAAATTTGGGTACTGCCCTGATAATATTGCGCGCCCAACCCCATGCGCGCTTACTTAAAAAATGAAAGGCGGAGTAGTAAGACTTGGCAGCGGAGACGCTCCGCCTACCCTTTGGGGTTTTGCCATTGTCTGCCGTTGTGGTCGATCGTGTAATGATCCTTATAGATGAGCTCCCCGATGGGCACGAACTCGTAGCCGCGGTTTTTCAAGGTGGAAAAGACGAGGGGGAGCGCCTCCGCCGTATGCAGACCGTTGTTGTGGCAAAGGATGATGGAACCGGGCTTGACGCCGTTGACGATGCGCATGGCGATCTCCGTCGCCGAAAGATTTTTCCAGTCGAGGGAGTCCACGTCCCATTGAATGGGATAGATCCCCATGTCAAGACAGGTGTTTATGACCTCGTCGTCGTAATCCCCGTAAGGCGGACGGAAAAGGGTGACTTTTTGCCCCGTGATTTTTTCGATCGCCTTGGAAGAGGTGGTGAGCTCGTCGCGGATCTCCTCTTCCGATTGCTTGCTCATGTACGAGTGGGTGCGGCTATGCGTGCCCAGCTCGTGTCCCGATTCCACGATTTTTTTGGCGTATTCGGGGTATTTCTCCACCCAAAATTGCACGGCGAAGAAGGTGCACGTGACGTCGTTTTTCGCCATGGTGTCGAGCAGGGTGTCGGTGTGATCCACCCCCCACGCGCAGTCGAAACTGATGGCGATTTTCTTCTCGTCCGTCTCCACCGAATAGATGGGCAAAGAACGGCTTGAACTTGTACCTGCCCCCACCGTTGCCTGATTTTTGAGCCCCTCTTTCACGCTGAGCGCGGTCGTGGAAAGGACGACGAACACCGCGGTGAGAAGGAGCGCGATCGTCGCGAGAAGGGTGGGAGAAAAACGGTTCAAATTCATGCGCATGGGTTACCTCTATCATAGCAAAACGTTGCCCGAAAAATTTCACGAAAAAAGCCGAAGAACGACTGCTTTTGTAAAAACGCTCCCGTCGGACGGCGTCGGCAAAGGCGAGCTCGCGCCCTACGGCGAAGTCGGGGATTGCCGTACCTTACTCTATTCCCTGCGAAGATCAATTATGACGAAAAATAAAAAATCCGTCTGAAACGGTTTACTTTTTCGATAAAATCATGTATAATAATTCATATAGAGAATAGATCGGGCGTGCGAGGTGTTCTATGCGGCTTTGGGCAAAATTGATGACGGACGGAAAAATGCAAAAGCAATACGTGTACGAGTTGCGGGAAAAACTCACGTATTCGCATTTTTTCGACTATCTGACGGAGATTTGTCAGGAGCTCGACGTGCCTACGCCCGTACTCACCAAAACGCACGTGTTCAACTTTGCGAAGTTCAACCGCGTAAAGTTTTTGCCCCGTGATTTCGTCGAGAGTTTGGGGTACGATCAACTGTTTATCGAAAATATATTCTAAAGAAAGGAGTTTATTATGACCGGTCTGGAAAGGGATATTCTGAATATTTTGACGGAAGACGCGCGCATTCCCGCAAACAAGATCGCGGCGATGTTGTCCGTGGACGAAACGCAGGTGCAGTCGTGCATCGCGGAGATGGAAAAGAGCGGTTTGCTCGTCAAGTACACGGCGATCCTCAATAGTGAAAAGGCGGACGAGGCGCTCGTGGAAGCGCTCATCGAAGTGAAAGTTACCCCCAAAAAGAAGGAGGGGTTCGACGGGATCGCCAAGCAGATCGCGTCCTTCCCCGAAGTGAAGGCGGTGTATCTGATGAGCGGTGCGTACGATCTTGCCGTCTTTATCGAGGACAAGACGTTGCAGCAGGTTTCCCGTTTCGTGTCCGAGCGTATCTCCACCTTCGACGGCGTGCTTAGCACGGCGACGCATTTCATTTTGAAGAAGTATAAAATCGAGGGGGCTCTGACGGAAAAAGAGGACGTGGATTATCGTTTGTCCATTCAGGCGTAAGGACGTTCGGCGGAGTGGCTCTGTTGCCCGGATTAACTTTTATTCGTTTTTTCACTCTTCGAGCGAAGGGAACGCCTACGGCGTTGGGCGCGAACTGCGTTCGCTTTTTGGGGGCCGGTTCCGCCTTTCGGCGATAAAACGCCTACGGCGTTGGTAGCTCTTCTCGCATGGCGTAATGTCACCGCCATGCTCGGTCACCGTTCGCGCGCTGCATATGCGCTCACTCATCTCGCCCCTACCAAGCGTTATCAACGCTTGGCTTAACGGGCAGCTCGTCCTTAAAAATCCGCAAGGAACTGAGTTCCTTGACCTCCAACAGGCGCGTTTCTCTCTCGCCCCCGTGGGCGATAGCACCGCTACGCGGTTAGGGCGCAAAACTGCGGTTGCTTTTGGTGGGTTCGGTTTCGTGGAGCTCTGCTCTTCTCGCATGGCGTAATGTCACCGCCATTTTCGGTCACCGTTCGCGCGCTGCATATGCGCTCACTCATCTCGCCCCTACAAAGCGTTATCAACGCTTTGCTTAACGGGCAGCTCGTCCTGTACCTCGGCA
>JAGAJI010000040.1 GCA_017626135.1 Clostridia bacterium
GCTCCTCCGCCATGCGCTTGGTCAAGGTCGTGATCAAGACCCTGCCCCCCTCGTTCACCGTAATTTTGATCTCCGAGAGCAGGTCGTCGATCTGTCCTTTCGTCGGTCGGACGTCGATCTCGGGATCGAGCAAGCCCGTCGGGCGAATGAGCTGTTCCACCCGTTGTCCCGCCTGTTCCAATTCGTACGGCGCAGGCGTCGCGGAGACGCAAATCATCTGCGGCACGCGAGCGTCAAACTCCTCAAACGTCAAGGGACGGTTGTCGTACGCGGCGGTCATTCTGAACCCGTACTCCACCAAATTTTTCTTTCTCGATAAATCCCCGTGATACATCGCGCGGATTTGCGGAATGGTCATGTGGCTCTCGTCGATGAACACGAGGAACTCGCCCGACGGGAAATAGTCGAGCAACGTGAAAGACGGTTCGCCGGGGCGTCTGCCGTCGAAATACCGACTGTAATTTTCGATGCCGCTGCAATAACCGATCTCCCGCATCATTTCGAGGTCGTGCTCGGTGCGCTGTTTGAGCCGTTGCGCCTCCAAAATTTTGCCGCTCTCCTCGAACGCCCGAACTTCCCCTTTCAAGTCCTCTTCAATCATCGCAAGCGCACTTTTGAGCTTTTCCGTGCCGACGGCGTACTGGCTCGCAGGGAAGATGGCGACGTGGGAAAGCTCGTTGAGTTTGTTCCCCGTCACCGCCTCCACTTCGTAGATCTTCTCGATCTCGTCGCCGAAAAATTCCAGACGGATCGCCACTTCGGAGTTGGACGCAGGGAATATCTCCAGACTGTCCCCGCGCACGCGGAACGTCGAACGCTTGAAATCCATATCGTTGCGCGCGTATTGCAATTCGATGAGTTTGCGCATCAGATCGTTCCGCTCCCATTCCATACCCGGGCGCAGGGAGAGGGAAAGGCGGAAGTATTCCTCGGGCGCGCCGAGCCCGTAAATACAGGACACCGACGCCACCACGATCACGTCCTCACGCTCCATGAGTGAACCCGTCGCGCTGTTGCGGAGTTTATCGATCTCGTCGTTCATGCTCAAATCTTTTTCGATGTAGGTATCCGTCGTGGGAATGTAGCTCTCGGGCTGATAATAATCGTAGTAGGACACGAAGTACTCCACGCGGTTTTCGGGAAAGAATTCACGGAATTCGTTGCAAAGCTGGGCGGCGAGCGTCTTGTTGTGAGCGATGACGAGGGTGGGTTTGTTGACGTTTTTGATGACGTTCGCCATGGTGAACGTCTTGCCGCTCCCCGTAACGCCGACGAGCACCTGCGTACGAATGCCGTCGAGCACTCCTTCCGTTAATTTTTCAATCGCCTGCGGTTGGTCGCCCGTGGGGGCGAAGGGCGAATGCAATTTGAATTCCATAATAACTCCTTTTTACACAGGGCTACTCGCCCTGGACCTCAATCGGGAAGTTTCCCGTCAGGGAAGTTGCAAACATTTGTTTAATTATAGCACATTTTCGCGAAAATGTAAACAAAATGAAGCGGATATTTTATAAAATATCCGCTTCAACAGTATGTTCCTTTTTCTTTTAGGCTATGCTACAGAGAACGATTGATTTTAGCCGAAATTTAATTTCGGCGGTTGACGAGAAAAATGCAAGAAAGACAAGTGTTTTGTGAGGGCGCGTAAGCAGACGAGAATAATAGGAACCTGATTTTTCGCAGCTGATTTTGTGTAATCTTGCGTTGAAAGCCTCGTTCATACCCCTGTATGAACTGCGCTTTCGCCTTATCTTTCCCTAAAATCAGCTCGCGATAAAATTGCTTTGCACCGCAAGGGGTGTTTTTTCGAGCAGATTTTGGCAAAGATGGGCGCTATCGAAGGTGATGCCGCACAATGGCATCAAGCGAGAAGTGTAGGCGATTTTGAGGAAGAAACAGGCGGTTTTTCGCAGCAATAGCAACTCCTATTGCAAGAAGAACCAACGCATTTGTTTCCAAAATCGACCGCTTATCGCACCGTATGTGATTGTGCGGCATTACCTTTACATACTACAAGAACATATTTGTCGGAAGATGCCGAAAAGGTACCCCTTGCGGCTGGTTCGTATTGTTCTCGTCTGCTTACCCTCCTGCGGTCTGTAATTGAGCAAAATGCGCAGTATTTCGCAGTATTTTTCCGAGCCGTTTTCAAATCCAAGAAAGACAAGGAGCGTGCGTATTTCCCGACGGAAGTGTACGTAGGCGTACACGACCTAAGGAAAAACGTAAACGCGACGATGTATTTCGCAGTATTTCAAAACGGCGTTTCAAAAATCAATCGAGTGATGTAGCAGAGCCTTTTTTTTATAACGCCGCAATGACTTCCACTTCCACGAGTACGCCCTTCGGCAACGTTTTTACCGCTACGCAGCTCCGCGCAGGTTTCGTCGTAAAGTACTTCGCATACACGCCGTTGAACGCCGCAAAGTCGTTCATGTCCGCCAAAAAACAGGTCGTCTTGACCGCGTTTTCAAAAGAGCTCCCCGCCGCTTTGAGCACTTCGCCGAGGTTTTTCATCACCTGTTCCGCCTGCTCTTCGATCGTCGTCGCCTCCACGTTCCCGCTTGCGGGATTGATGGGAATTTGTCCCGACGTGTATACCATGTCTTTGATCACGATGGCTTGCGAGTACGGTCCGATCGCCGCGGGCGCTTTGTCCGTCGCTACTTTTTTGAGTTCTGCCATAATTCTTCTCTCCTTATAATAACTTAAATCCAAAATCCACGAGCGCCTGCTTGATCTGCGCGATATGCTCGTGATTTCTCGTCTCCAACTCAATGCGCAGATAGCACCCGTTGACGTCCGATCCTTCGCTCGAACGCTCGTGCAATACCCCCGTCACGTTGCCACCGAGGTCTGCGATGATCCGCGATACGTGTTTGAGCTGACCGGGTTTGTCCATGAGCTCGATGACGAGCTGACAGCTCCTGCCCGACATGAGAAGTCCGCGCTTGATGACGCGGGACAAAATCGTCACATCGATGTTGCCGCCCGAAAGCACGCACACCGCCTTTTTGCCCTCGATATCCACTTTGTGGAACATCGCCGCCGCGACCGCCACCGCGCCCGCGCCTTCCGTCACCAGCTTGTGCCGTTCCATGAGCGCGAGGATCGCCGCGGAAATTTCGTCGTCCGTCACCGTCACGATCTCGTCCACGTACTTGTTGCAAAAATCGTAGGTCAGATCTCCGGGCTTTCGCACCGCGATACCGTCCGCGATCGTCGCCACGGAGGAAAGCTCTTCCACTTCCCCGTGTTCCAAGGAATTTTTCATCGAAGGCGCCCCCGTCGCCTGCACGCCGTATACCTTGACGTGAGGGTTTAAGGTCTTGAGCGTGTACGCGATCCCCGAAATCAGACCGCCCCCGCCGACAGGCACGAGCACGACGTCCATATCAGGCAAATCTTCTAAAAGTTCCAGCCCGATCGTCCCCTGCCCTGCGATGACGTCCTCGTCGTTGAAGGGGTGAATGAAGGTGTACCCCTTCTCGTCACGGAGCTGTAACGCTCTTTTGTAGGCGTCGTCGTAAACGCCCTCCACGAGGCAGACTTCCGCGCCGTAGCTCTTGGTCGCCTCTACTTTGGAAATGGGCGCGCCGTCGGGCAGGCAGATGACCGCCTTGATCCCGTTTTCCTTCGCCGCGAGCGCTACGCCCTGCGCGTGGTTGCCTGCCGAACAGGCAATCACCCCTCTCGCCTTTTCCTCGGCGGTGAGTTTGCTCATCTTATAATACGCGCCGCGCACCTTGAAGGAGCCCGTGATCTGCAAATTTTCCGTCTTTAAGTACAGATCGCACCCGGGGCAGAGCTTGGGCGCGTAAATGATATCCGTTTTACGGGCAACTTTTTTCAGCACTTGGTTGGCTTTATATACGTTATCGATTGTAAGCATATTTTACCTCTTTTTGTATTTCATCAAATACATGGTATGTCTATTTTATTTTTTTTACAGCAAACTGTTGATAAATTGTTCGGCGCAACGGGCGGAGCGATTGCCCTTGCGGAGCGCGAAGGATTCCGCTTGGATCTCGAGTTCCTTCTCGTCCATGGAAATGCCGAATCGCTTGGCGAGCTCTTTGACGATCTGCAAATACAGCGCCTTGTTGGGTTTGGAAAATAGCACCGTCAGCCCGAACCGCTCGGACAAAGACAAGGTCTCCTGCAAGGTGTCGTTCCTGTGCACGTCGTCCCCCTCGCGGTCGGAGAAATTCTCCTTGATAATGTGGCGACGGTTGCTCGTCGCGTAGATCACGACGTTGTCCACCATCGCGCTCGCCGAGCCCTCCAACGCCGCTTTGAGCATACTGAAATTGTCGTCGTTCTGGTTGAAGGACAAATCGTCGATGAAGATGATGAACTTCAAGGGATTGCCGTTCACCTTCGCCATCACCTCGGGCAGGTAGCGGAGCTGGTCTTTCCGAAGCTCGATAAGCCGCAAGCCGTCCTCGAAAAAGGCGTTCGCCACCGCCTTGACGGTGGAGGATTTTCCTGCGCCCGCGTCGCCGCAAAGCAGGGTATTCGCCGCAGGTCGATTTTCCAAAAACGCCTTGGTATTGTCGATGACCTGACGCCGTTCTTCCTCGTAGCCGACGAACTTGTCAAGGGTGATTTTATCCGCGCTTGCGATCGCCTCGATCTGCCGATCATCCGTCAGACGGAACATAGGGCAGGAGGAGAAAATCCCGTAGCCGTACTTTTGAATATTTTTCAATCTTTCCTCGTACAGGGCACCCAGGTGTGCGTTCACCGAGTCGAATACGGGCAATTCCTTCACGGAAATATCCATGTCCTTCGCGAAATCTTCGCTTTTCAAAGCGGCGAAATCGGAGAGCGTAGCCAGCTCCCTTCTCGCGCTGTCCAAAACGTTTTTGGAAAGCTTGTCCCCGTGCGCCACGCCCTTCACGTACACGTTCTCGTCCGAAAAGACGATTCCCTTGACGAGCTCGGTCAAATTGCCGCCGTGCCCGTAAATCTCCGCCGTGAAATCCGCATAGGTGTTGAGCTTTTCCAACGGCTCGCTCCCCTTGCAGTAACTTACAAAATGCGAAAAGACGGGGTGTGCCAACACGCCCCGAAAGACGGCGCAAGAGAGAAGTCGCCGATACAGTTGTTGTAATTGCGTTTCCATCAAAGCACCTCGATGATTTTATCCGTCATTTCCGTACAGGAAAGCGCCGCTCCGCCGTGCGCCAAATCCGCCGTGCGGTAGCCCGCGTCGAGCACTTTGTCCACCGCGCGCACGATGGCGTCGCTCGCCTCTACCTCGTCGAAAGCGTACAAGAGCATCATCGCCGCAGACAAAATCGTCGCAATGGGGTTCGCCTTGTTCTGCCCTGCGATGTCGGGTGCGGAGCCGTGAATGGGTTCGTACAAGCCCCGTTTGCCCTCGTTCAAGGACGCGGACGGGAGCATACCGATGGAGCCCGTGATCTGCGACGCCTCGTCGGAGAGGATATCCCCGAACATATTGCTCGTCACAATGACGTCAAACTGCGACGGGTTGCGGACGAGCTGCATCGCCGCGTTATCCACGAGCATATCGGAAACCTCCACGTCGGGGTATTCGCTCGCGAGCTCGTGCACGATCTTCCGCCAAAGCCGCGACGTTTCCAACACGTTCGCCTTGTCGATGCTAATGAGTTTTTTCCTGCGCTTTTTCGCCGTCTCGAACGCCACGCGCGCGATACGCTCGATCTCCATACGGCTGTACGCCTCGGTGTCGTACGCCTCTTCGCCGTACTTGCCCTCGCGGTAGCCGCGCTCCCCGAAGTAGATCCCTCCCGTCAACTCGCGGACGATCATGATATCGAATCCGTTTTGGACGATGTCCTCGCGCAGGGGACATTCCCCTTTGAGGGCGGGATAGAGCTTGGCGGGACGGAGGTTGGTGAACAGCCCCATCGCCGCGCGAATGCCAAGGAGCGCCTTCTCGGGGCGCAGATTCCCGGGGAGGGTATCCCATTTGGGGCCGCCCACCGCACCGAGCAATACGCTGTCCGAATTCAAACACCCTTCCACCGTTTCCTTGGGAAGGGGTTCGCCGCAAGCGTCGATCGCCGCGCCGCCGATAAGGTAGGGCGTGAAGGCAAAGTCAAGATCGAATTTCTTGCCCACCACCTCCAAAACGCGTACGGCGCTCTCTACGATTTCGGGGCCGATTCCGTCCCCTTTCAATAAACCGATTTTATATTTTTTCATATTCACCTCGTACATGGTACCCTCGTTACTTGATTTCTCCGCTCTGAATCGCCGCAACCAAGCCGCCCGCTTTCAACAGCTTTTGGATAAATTCGGGGAAGGGTTGGGCTTGAAAGCTCTTGCCCGTCGTCTTATTGTAGATCACGCCGCTGTCGAAGTCCGCTTCCACGCTATCCCCTTCGGAAATGCCGTCCACCGCTTCGCTGCACTCCAAAATCGCGAGCCCGATATTGATGGAATTGCGATAGAAAATGCGCGCAAAGCTCCGCGCGATCACGAGGGAAATGCCGCTCTCTTTGAGGGCGATGGGGGCGTGCTCTCTCGAAGAACCGCACCCGAAGTTGTACCCTGCCACCATAATATCCCCCGCTTGCACCTTATGCACGAACTCCTTGTCGATGTCCTCCATACAATGGGACGCGAGCTCCTTTTTGTCGCTCGTGTTGAGATAACGGGCGGGAATGATGACGTCGGTGTCGACGTTGTCGCCGTATTTTAAGACTTTACCTTGTGTTTTCATATTTTCACCTCAAAGTTTGGCGGGATCGGCAATCTTGCCCATCACCGCGCTCGCCGCCGCCACGGCAGGGGAAGCCAGATACACTTCCGAGTCCACGTGTCCCATTCTGCCGACGAAGTTGCGATTCGTCGTCGCGACCGCGCGCTCCCCTGCGGCAAGGATACCCATGTATCCGCCAAGACAGGGCCCGCAGGTGGGCGTAGAGACGATACAGCCCGCTTGGATGAAGGTCTTGACGAGCCCGTTTTCAATCGCTTTCAAATAGATGTCCTGCGTCGCCGGAATGACAATCGCGCGCACGCGCTTGGCGACCTTTCTGCCCTTGAGAATTTCCGCCGCCTCCGCCAAATCCTTATAGTGCCCATTCGTACACGAGCCGATGACGACCTGATCGATGGGGATATCCCCGATTTCGTCGAAGGTCTTGGTGTTTTCGGGCAGGTGGGGAAAAGCCACCGTCGACTTGATTTTGGAAAGATCGATTTCGTAAATTTCGTCGTACGGGGCATCCATGTCTGCGTTGAACACGGTGAACTCGCGATCGGAGCGTTCTTTCACGTAGGCGATCGTCTGCTCGTCGACCTCAAAAATCCCGTTCTTCGCGCCCGCCTCTATCGCCATGTTGGAGATGGTGAGGCGATCGTATATCGTCAAGGAGCTCACCCCTTCGCCCGTGAATTCCATGGATTTATAGAGCGCGCCGTCCACGCCGATCTTGCCGATGATATGCAAAATGACGTCCTTGCCCGACACGTATTTGTTGAGTTTGCCTTTGAGCACGAATTTGATGGCGGAAGGGACTTTGAACCAAGCCTTGCCCGTCGCCATGCCGCACGCCATATCGGTGGAACCGACGCCCGTCGAAAACGCGCCGAGTGCGCCGTAGGTACAGGTGTGGGAGTCCGCGCCGATGACGACGTCCCCGGGCAGGACGAGTCCTTTCTCGGGGAGCAGAGCGTGTTCGATCCCCATCTGTCCGACGTCATAGAAATGCGTGATTTCGTACTTATCGCAAAAGTCGCGGCACGTTTTGCATTGTACCGCCGCTTTGATGTCTTTGTTGGGTGCAAAGTGGTCCATGACCATAGTCACTTTGTCCTTGTCGTAAACTTCGGTCGCACCGATTTTTTCGAACTCTTTGATGGCGACGGGGGAGGTGATGTCATTCCCGAGCACCCGATCGAGATCGACCAAAATAAGTTGACCCGCCTCTACTTTTTCAAGCCCCGCGTGTTTCGCGAGGATTTTTTGCGTCATTGTCATCGACATGATATTCTCTCCTTAAAGCATACCGGGTATGCGTTGAACGGCGGAGTGCCTCCTCCGCCCTATCTTACTATCTTATTCCCTTACCCTTCGTTCTTTGAGTAAGAACGAAGGGTAAGGGTGTGCTGATCTAACGTTATTAAGTCCATTGTTTCGCCTTTCGGCGAGCGAACGCCTTCGGCGTTGGGGCGCAAAACTGCGTTTTGCTTAAATGGGGCTCAATAATTGATAATCGCGCCTTTGTCTGCGGAGCTGACTTGGGCGGCGTAACGCTTCAAGTACCCCGTCACTTGCTTTTTCTTGATCGGCATTTCCGCTTTGCGTTTGGCGATTTCTTCGTCGGACACTTTCAGACAAATCGAATAATTCGGAATATCGATCGCAATCCTGTCCCCGTCTTTTACGTACGCAATCAAGCCGCCCGACACCGCTTCGGGGGACACGTGCCCGATGGACGCACCGCGCGTCGCACCCGAGAATCGTCCGTCCGTGATGAGCGCCACGTCTTTGTCCAAACCCATGCCCGCAATCGCCGAAGTCGGCGAAAGCATTTCGCGCATTCCCGGTCCACCGGCAGGACCTTCGTAGCGAATGACCACCACGTCGCCCTTCACGATCTTGCCGCCGTAGATTGCCGCGATGCACTCCTCTTCGCTCTCGAATACCTTCGCAGGCCCTTCGTGTACGAGCATTTCCTTCGCCACCGCCGCGCGTTTCACCACGCAACCGTCAGGGGCTAAATTCCCCTTCAACACCGCGATACCACCCGTTTTCCCGAAGGCGTTTTCGGGTTTGCGAATGACCTGTTCGTCGAAATTTTGCACGCCGACGAGGTTTTCTCCCATCGTCTTGCCCGTACAGGTCATGACCGACGTATCCAAAAGCCCCAAGCCTTCCAGCTCTTTGAGCACGGCGTATACGCCGCCCGCCTCGTTCAAGTCCTCCATGTACGTCGGGCCTGCGGGCGCGAGGTGGCACAGATTCGGGGTCTTTTCGCTGATCGCATTGACTTCGTCCAAATCAAATGCAATCCCAAGTTCGTTGGCGATCGCAGGCAGGTGCAACATACTGTTCGTCGAACAGCCGAGCGCCATGTCAGCGGTGACGGCGTTCCTGATCGCCTCCGCCGTCATGATATCGCGAGGGCGGATATTCTTTCTCACGAGCTCCATGATCTGCATACCTGCGTGTTTTGCAAGCTCGATTCGGGCGGAATACACGGCGGGAATGGTGCCGTTGCCCTGCAACCCCATGCCGAGTACCTCGGTCAGGCAGTTCATGGAATTCGCCGTATACATACCCGAGCACGAACCGCACGTCGGGCATACCTTTCTTTCAAACTCGGTGAGTTTTGCCTCGTCGATTTTGCCTGCCTGATACGCGCCGACCGCCTCGAACATACTCGAAAGGGAGCGCTTTTCGCCCCCGACCCTGCCTGCGAGCATGGGTCCGCCCGACACGAATACGGTGGGGATATTCAGTCTCGCCGCCGCCATCAGAAGCCCGGGTACGTTTTTGTCGCAGTTGGGGATCATGACGAGTCCGTCGAACCCATGCGCGCGCACCATCGCCTCGGTGGAATCCGCAATCAAATCACGGGTAACGAGGGAGTATTTCATGCCCGTATGTCCCATGGCGATGCCGTCGCAAACGGTGATGGCGGGGAACATGATGGGCGTCCCTCCTGCCATCGCGACCCCGAGCTTGACCGCCTGCGCAATCTTGTCGAGGTTGGTGTGACCGGGTACGATTTCGTTGTACGAACACACGACGCCGATTAAGGGACGAGCCGTTTCTTCGTCCGTCAAGCCGAGCGCGTGGTATAAGGATCTGTGCGGCGCGTTATGAAAGCCGTCTACAATGCTGTCTTTAATCATAGTCTTTTCTCTTTTACTTTTATTATGAACGTTTCGCCTATTATGAGCATTTCGCCCTTTTGGGCGAAAGAAACCGCTGTCGCGGTTGGGTTGCAAGGGTAAAACCCTTGCAACCCACCGGAAACTGAGTTTCCGGACTTCCAACCGAATTCCCAACCGGACTTCCCGTTAGGGAAGTTCCGATTAGTTGTTGATGAATTTTTCTTCGTCTGCCCAGCTATACAGCTTGCGGATATCTCTGCCCACCACTTCGGAAGGGTGTTCCGCCGCGATCTTTCTCATGGCGTTGAAGTGCACCTGCGCCCCTGCGTCCGACATATCGAGCAGGAATTCCTTGGCAAACGTACCGTCCTGAATGTCTTTGAGTACCTTCTTCATCGCCTTCTTCGTCTCTTCGGTGATGATCTTGGGCCCCGTTACGTAGTCGCCGTATTCCGCGGTGTTGGATACCGAATATCTCATGCCTTCAAAACCGCTCTGATAAATCAAATCGACAATGAGTTTCATCTCGTGGATACATTCAAAGTATGCGTTTCTGGGATCGTACCCTGCCTCGACGAGCGTTTCAAACCCTGCCTGCATGAGCGCGCAAACGCCGCCGCAAAGGACTGCCTGTTCCCCAAAGAGGTCGGTTTCCGTTTCCGTACGGAAGTTGGTTTCAAGCACGCCCGCTCTCGCGCCGCCGATGCCTGCCGCATACGCAAGCCCGATTTCCCAAGCGTCGCCCGTTGCGTCCTGTTCCACGGCAATCAAGCAAGGTACCCCTTTGCCTGCCTGGTATTCACTTCTCACCGTATGACCGGGACCCTTGGGCGCAATCATGATGACGTTGACGTTCTTGGGAGGCTTGATGCAACCGAAGTGGATATTGAACCCGTGCGCAAACGCAAGCGTCTTGCCTTCGGTGAGGTTGGGTTCGATGCTCTCTTTATAGAGTTTCGCCTGCTTTTCGTCGTTGATGAGGATCATGATGATATCCGCTTTCGCCGCCGCTTCCGCCGCCGTCATGACGGTGACGCCCTGCGCTTCCGCTTTCGCCCAGCTCTTGCTGCCCTTATACAGACCGACGATGACGTCCACGCCCGAATCTTTGAGGTTGAGCGCGTGTGCGTGGCCCTGCGAACCGTACCCGATGATCGCTACGGTCTTGCCGTTCAATTTGTTCAAATCGCAATCCTGCTGATAAAAAATTCTATTTGCCATGATGTTTTCTCCTTTTTATATAAAAATTTAATTTATTCGCTGAATAAAGTTCTGCTCCCTCGATCGAGAGCGACGATTCCCGTACGGCACATTTCCAAAATGCCGAAGGGTTCCATGAGTTTGACGAAGGCGTCGATTTTAGACGGGCTCCCCGTCACTTCGATGCACATACCCTCGGGGGTGTAGTCGATGACGCTCGCGCGGAACACGTCCACCGCCGTCATGATATCGCTGCGGTTTTGGGACTCGTTCGTCACCTTGATGAGCATGAGCTCGCGCTTGATGGGCTCCTCTTCCAACACTTCCACACGCTTGACGACCAACAGCTTTTTCAGTTGATTGATGAGCTGCGCTTTCACGTACTCGTCGCCGCTCATGGAAATGGTGATACGAGAGTATTCCGAGCGTTCGGTCTCGCCCACCGTCAAGGAGTCGATGTTGAACCCACGCCGCGTGAACATGGCGGTGACTCTCGTCAGAACACCCGCTTTGTTTTCTACGTATACTGCGATTACGAAATTTTTATTTTCCATGTTTGCACTCCTTATTACACTTTGGTGATGATGTCGCTGATCGCGCCGCCGGGAGGGAGCATGGGGAGTACCAACTCGTCCTTATCGATTCGCACGTCGATGACGGTGGGTTTTCCTGCCTTCAACGCCTCTTCAAACGCCTTCTTGAACTCCACCTGCGTCTCCGCGAGTACCCCTTCCGCGCCGAACGCTTTTGCAAGCGCCACGAAGTCCGTCTTTCTGCCGAGCACCGTCTCCGAATACCGTTTTCCAAAGAAGAGGGTCTGCCATTGTCTGACCATGCCGAGCACGCCGTTATTCATAAGTACGATGACGACGGGGATTTTATAACTCACCGCCGTTGCCAGCTCGTTGAGGTTCATGCCGAAGCTCCCGTCCCCCGTGATGAGCACGACGGGATCCTTGGTTGCCACGTACGCGCCGATTGCCGCACCCAAGCCGAAACCCATGGTGCCCAAGCCGCCGCTCGATACGAATCTTCTCGGCCCGTCGAACACGGTATATTGTGCCGCCCACATCTGGTGCTGCCCCACGTCGGTGGCGATGATCGTCTTTGGAGGCTTGGCTTTATTGATCTCGTCAAATACCTGCCTGGGGGTAAGGGGCACTTTTGCCGCCGCCGCAATCTCTTCCTCGAAGCCTTCCTCTTCCTTTTTGAGCTCATTCACACGCAGGAGCCAGTCGATATTTTCCTTCTCCTCGCACCTTTCCGCAATGCGCTTGAACGCGTCTTCCATATCCCCGACGATGCCCAGATCCACGCGCACGTTCTTATTGATTTCCGCGGAATCGGGGTCGAGCTGAATGATTTTGCTCTGCTTGGCGAATTTCGCGACGTTCCCCGTCGCTCTGTCCGAAAAGCGTACGCCCAACCCGATGATGAGGTCGCTCTCGTTCTGCGCCATGGAGGAGGCGTAATGTCCGTGCATACCCTGCATACCGAGGAAACGTTCACATTCCTGCGGTATTGCCGAAAGTCCCATAAAGGAGCACCCGATCACCGCGCCGATCTTTTCCGCAAACGCCACGATCTCCTTGCCGAGCCCAAGCCCCGCTGCGCCGCC
>JAGAJI010000041.1 GCA_017626135.1 Clostridia bacterium
ATTCTTCATCGGGCGTAGTTTATCTTATAAATAGAAATTTGAAAAAAGGAGACGATAGATATGAAGAAAGCGTTAGCGTTTGCGATTACTCTTGTAATGATGTTTTCATTGACTTCCTGCGGTATCGTTGAGGGATTGATTGAGAATAGGAAAAATAGAACGTACACCGTTCATTTTAACGCAAACGGCGGTGAAGGAGAAATGGAGAATTGCCTCGTAGAGGCAGGCGATAGCGGGTATCTTCCGAAATGCACTTTTACCAAAGAGGGATATGAGTGCGTCGCTTGGGGGCGTGATCCTGAAGGGAATCGTTTTGCCACACATTTGGAGCATATGACCTTTTGGCTGCCTTCGAGCTTTAAGAACGGGGATACCGTTGAAGTTTATGCTGTTTGGACGACACCGGGATTTTCCTTTGACTTAGTTACCATGGGCTTTTTTGGACACGTAGTAATCACGGATTATAAAGGAGAGGCGGCTCACGTTATCCTCCCTGCTTGGTATCAGGGAGATTTCGGAGACTCTGCAATCGGCAGTTGCCCCGTCGCTGAGATAGATTACGGCGTGTTTAAGGAGCATACGGAACTACAATCCGTGACAAATATTTGCGTTCAAGATTTGGGAGACGATTTGTTTTACGGATGTACTTCCCTTGAAAGGATTGAAATGAGACGAGGATGTAATATCTACGACATTGGCGACCGTACTTTTTATAATTGCTCAAAATTGCAAAGCGTTACGTTGACAAGCGATCTGAAAACTATTGGCGAAGAAGCTTTTTATATGTGTACGTCAATCGAAAAACTTGTGATATCGACAACCCTCGAGGAGTTGGGAGATCGCGCATTTTTCGGATGGACGGAAGATCAAGTGATCGAGTTTACAAGATATTCTGAAAATCCGTTTGGTGAGGCGGCGTTCGAAGGGTGTAACGCAACGATTGTATGGTCAGGGGTATGAAATTGAGAAAGAATAAGTTTTCGACGACCGAGTGCATTGTACCCCATAAATCGTAAGTTGCGGAGGTAAAAATGATTATTCAAGATATCGAATTTCAGCTCAAAGACGGAAGAAACGCATTGATTCGTAGCCCACGGGCCGAGGATATTCAGGGCGTGTTGGATTACCTCTATATTTCGGCGGGAGAAACGGATTTCATTTTGCGTTATCCCGAGGAGTGCAGTCAATATACGCCGGAAGGCGAAAAGGCGCTGTTTGACAGAGTTAACAAATCGGATAACGAGGTCATGCTCGTATGTTTGGTGGAGGGAAAGGTCGCGGGAAATTGCCATATTGCATGGAGCAAACAATTAAAGACAAGGCATCGCGCAAGCGTCGGAATCGCATTGTTAAAGGAATTTTGGAATCAGGGGATCGGGACGAGACTCTTTCAAGAATTGATCCGTATCGCGGAAGAGAATGAGCATATCCTGCAAATGGAACTCGACTACGTAGAGGGGAATAGCCGTGCGCGGGCGTTGTACGAAAAAATGGGATTCCGAATCACGGGCATGAAGCCAAACGCCATTCGATTAAAAGACGGGACTTTGCTCAACGAGTATTCCATGATTCGGGAAATCAAAAGATAAATTCCGATGGCTCGGATAGCGATTTAGACGGTGCGTCCTATAAATCGAAATTTTCGGAGAAATAGTTATGAACGAAGTAAACAAAACCTTATTTATTCCGCTGTACGGAAAATCGCAAGTCAGCAAGAAAGGGATTATTTTGCACGATCCGACGGCGGAAAAGATTTGGGAAGAGGAAGGATTCCCCATGCACGGGAAATCTAAATCCAAATGGTTGGCTTATAATATGGCAATGCGTGCCAGAGTGTTTGACGACTGGACGGAAGAAAGGCTCCGAGAACACGAAGGCGCTATCGTCTTACATATCGGGTGCGGGTTGGACAGCAGATGTATTCGGATAAACGAACCCTATTCCAACTGGATTGACGGGGATTTTCCCGACGTAATCGACGTAAGAAAGAAATATTATCAGGAATCCGAACGTTATCACATGCTTGCGTTTGATGCGACCAAGCCCGAAAACGTGTTTGCCCTCCCTGACGGCGAACGAGCGATTGTCATTTTGGAAGGCATCAGTATGTACCTTACCAACGAGCAGGTAAACGCGTTTTTCCAAGCGTTGGCGAAGAAGTATCCATCGCTCCATATTCTTATGGACGTTTATACCGTTTTCGGCGCGAAAGCTTCTAAATACAAAAATCCGGTGAACGACGTGGGCGTCACCGAATTGTACGGCATAGACGAGATACAAAGCGTGTTGGTTGGCACGGAAATGAAACTCAAAGGGGAGCATTCGTTTACGCCGAAAGGACTCGTTAAAGAATTGAAAAAGAGTGAACGCTGGTTTTTCAAAATCATGTTCAGCGAAGGCTTGTATAAAAAAATCTATCGCTTATACGAACTTGAAAAATAATAGGGAACGTGTAAAAACCGATTTGCCTTTCGATTTAGTGGCAGAATCGTAAAAGGTTTGAATATTGAATAGAAACAGCCCCGAGCTATGATTATATCATAGCTCGGGGCTGTTTTGAACGCCCGACCGAAAGGTCGGGCGTTTGCCTTATGAGATGCAATTAGGTCCAGTTGCCGCCGTTGCCGCCGTCCTTGCCCAGCTTATACTTGGGGTTGGGTTTGTCTACGTGGCGAATAACGCCTTCGTCGCGCAGGTCGCCCGAAACGACTTCCAACTTCACTTCTCCGTGCAAAGGAATACGGAAATTGAACACTTTGTCGCCCGTCTGCGTCGCCACCTTTTCGCCGTTCGCATACAGGGTGACTTCCTTGCAGTTGGAGTATACTTTAACGCTTGTCATCGTCTCCGCGCGGTCGATATAGCGTTTTCCGCAAAGGTGTACGAAGGGTTCTTTGCTCCAGTACGCCTTGTAGCAGTAGAAGCTGTCCTTCTTCGTCTTGCGGTCGAAGGTCACGACGCCCTTGTGGTTCATGCCGGGTTCGCCGCCCTGATTTCTCGCGTCCGCCGCAAAGTCGAACATATTCCAAAGGTGAGTCGCCCACAGGTAGGGACGCTTTTCAAAGAATTTGAGCATATATTCGTTGTACTTGCATTGATATTCTTCGCTCTGATCGCCGCGCTTGGGGTGGGAGCTATGCAAGTTGGGCATACATTCGCAACCGTATTCGGAGTAGCCGAGGCAACGGTCGGGGTATACGAAGTGGAAGAAATCCGCCCAAAGATCGTTGAGGAACATACCGGGCACGTACCACCCAAGATACAAATTCCAGCTGACGAGGTCGGAGATATGCGCGGACTTATTGAAGTGACCGCACATGGCGTAGCAAGCAAGGGTAGTGGGACGGGAAGGGTCGAGCTCGTGCACCAAATCGTTCAAAACGCGGTGGTTGTCGAGCATATCCTTCTTGTCCTTCGTGGAAATGGTGATTTCGTTGGAAAGTCCCCAGAAACAGATGGAAGGGTGGTTGTAATTTTGCGTGACGAGCTCCTTCATCTGTGAGATCGTGTTTTCTCTGCCGTTTGGCATATGTTCGGAAATGTAGGGGATTTCCGCCCAAACGACCATGCCGTACTTATCGCAAAGGTCGTAGAAATACTGATCGTGCTGATAGTGCGCAAGACGAATGGTGTTCGCGCCGATTTCACGAATCATCGCCATATCTTCCTCGTGGTGTTCCTTAGACAGGGCGTTCCCGATCGCCTTTCTGTCCTGATGACGGCAGACGCCGCGCAGGGGATAGCTCTTGCCGTTGAGGAAGAAACCCTTTTGAGGATCTACGTGGAAGTAACGCGCGCCAAAGTTCGTCTTGACGCTATCCACCTCCTTGCCGTTCACGGAAAGTACCGCTTCGCAGGAATAGAGATAGGGGTCTTCGATCCCGTTCCAAAGGTGCACGTTTTCAAGCAAAATTTTCGTGTCCGTGCCTTCGCCCGTTGCCACGACGTTGCCGTCTGCGTCCCTGATCGTAACGGCAACCGAGCCGTTCTCGGCGTTGTGCCACGTACGCACCCAAACTTCTGCGTTTCCTTCCTTGACTTCCGCGTTCACCGCGATACCGGGTCCGCCGAAATGGTCGAGCTCAAAATGTTTTTCGTGCACGACGAGCAGTTTGACGTCACGGTAAATACCGCCATAGAAGGTGAAGTCCGCCTTTTGCGGATAGACTCTATCGTTGACGGAGTTATCCACTTCGACGACGAGCTCGTTCTCCTCTTTGAGGTGGTCGGTGAGGTCGAAACGGAAGGTGGAATAACCGCCGTCGTGGGCGCCTAAAAGTTGCCCGTTGAGAATGACGCGCGCGGAGGCGTTGACGCCTGCAAAATCGATATAAACGCGTTCGTCGGATGCGTGCTCGGGGGCGGTGAAGTTCTTTTTATAAACGCAGGTGCCCCGTCTGTAATCGTTGCCGCCGTCCTGCCCGTCGATATTGTTCCAGGTATGGGGGAGATGGAGCTGAACGTCTTCTTCGCCGAAATAGTAGAATGTCCAGTCGTTGTTGATAAGCAATTCTTTTCTCATCGTATACTCCTAAAATAGATTTATAAAATTCTCTCCTTGCCCTGCGAACAAGGCAAGGAGAGTGGTCATTTTCGTTTAAGCTCTTTTCGCCCGTTTATAGGTTTTCTTGGCTGCTTTGTACGCCTTCTTTTCCGTTCTGATCCTGACGTTACCGCGGATCCAAAGAATAATGGAAATGACGGCGATGGCACCGAGCACCCAACTTGCGATCTGACAAACGTTGACGACGATGAGGGAGCTTCTCTTCACGGTGGTATTCTTGCCGAGCTTGTTCACACCGGAGGAGTTTGCAAGCGCGTAGAGGTTGTGGTGCATCGCTTCCACCATCGCGTTCACGACGACGGGATCGTTTGCGGATTTTTTCAAAGCGTCGGTTGCGTACCAAAGCATTGCGTCGAATACGGTAACGCCGCCTGCGAGGATTGCGTCTACGGAGTTGGTGTAGGTAACGAGGATGTTGTCGGTGATGGACATACCCTTGTTGCCCCATTCACGGCGCATGATGTTGGTCATGAGTCCGAAGTGTGCGCCCGACCAAGTCGTACCACAACGGGTATACGCGGTCATCACGCCGTTGCCGTCGCTCTCTTCCAAAGATTTCTGGAAGGCTTTGAGATAGAGCTCACGAGCCGCCTGTTCGTTGAGCCAAGCCGCCTGACCGAGACGATCCTGCTCGCTATCATTGAGCGCGAAGTGTTTCATAACGACGTCTATGCCCTTCTTCTGGATTCCTGCAACTTCCGCGCCGCCCATTTCGCCTGCAAGGTAGCCGTCTTCGGAATAGTATTCGAAGTTGCGTCCGCCGTAAGGGGTGCGGTGGGTGTTTGCGCCGGGGCCGTAGAGGCAGACGACGCCTGCCCACAAGCAATCGTTGCCGATGATGTTGCCGACTTTTTCAATGAGTTCTCTGTTGAAGGTCGCCGCCATCACGTCTTCGGAGGTGAATGCGGTCGCCTTCATCTGCGTCTTGTCGGAAGCGATAAGACCTGCCGTCAAGCCCTGAGGACCGTTTTCGTCACGGGTACCGGGTGCGTGAATGGATTCGATGGGCATTCTCCAATGGAAGCAGTCACCGATTTCTACGAGTTCTTTGATCGTAAGATTTGCAAGGAGCTCCTTCCAAAGAGGATCGTCGTAAGCAATCGTGCCCGCATAGGAGCCGTCCGTATTGAATTGAAGTACGTCGTAGAGCTTTTTGCCGTTCTTTGCGTTCAGCGTAGGCATCTTGCTCCAATCATTGTTGAATACGGAGTTCGCCTCGTGATATGCGATTGCGTCTTCGTAGTATTTAGGCATGGTTGCATAACGACCTTCCTGCAATTCTTGAATCATTTGCTCGTTCAAGGTAAGCTTATAATCTTTATAATATTTCCCTTCTTCGGGGGTGGGGAAGGTGCCTGCCCAGTCGTTACGGCTAAGGAATTTCACGGTGTCTTTGCCGAAATAGAGGTTGGGATCTGCATCGTCGAGTTGGTTGGTGATTTCCGTACCGTTCAAAGAGGTAGAGAAGGTGTCTGCATCGAACGTAGCCTGTTCCCAAGTAGCGACGAGTTCTGCCTTCCCTTCGCCGTCCATTCTTGCTTGCTGTTCAGCCGTAGCTTTTTGCGCGAGAATATTGTTGATTGCGTTGTGGGAATCGGTCGCTGCGGTGAGGTAATACGTACCTGCGTCGAGGATATACGTCTTTGCGCCGTAAGCGTCGTAGGAAGCGATATCGCGCTTGTCTACGGTGGTGGAAACGGTCACCGTTTCCCCGGCTTTCACGAGGACTTTTTCAAAACCGACGAGATTCACGGACGCCTTTTCCACGCCGTGCGTCTTATCGTAGTCGGTGTAGGGGGACTGAGCGTAAATCTGTACCGTTTCTTTCCCGTCCACGTCGCTCGCGTTCTTAACCTTGAGGGAGACGTCAATCGTCGTGCCTTTGTCGACGGCTTTGAATTCGCTGTATTCGAAGGTGGAGTAGGAGAGCCCGTAACCGAAGGGGTAAGCCACTTCTTCCGTATAGTTGAAGTCGCCCACGTTCGCCACGTTCATGACCTTATCTTCGTAACGGGTTTCATAGTATTTGTAACCAACGTAGATGCCTTCCTGGTAAACCATATAGGTGCTTGCGTTGGAGGGGATTTTGCTTACGTCGCCTTCATAGGTGAGCGCCTTGAAGTTCTGCATAGCAGGTGCGGAGTAGTTGTCGTAAAGATAGGTGTCGACCAAGTTGCCCGAAGGATTTACCTTGCCTGCGAGGATATCGGCAACCGCTTCCGTACCCATGCTGCCCAGACCGCCGACCCAAAGGATCGCGTCCACGTCGTAGTCGTGGAGGAAGTCAAGCTGCAAGGGGTTGGATGTGTTCAGTAGAACGACGATCTTATCGAAGTTCTCTTCCGCCAACTCGAACATTTCCTTTTCTTCTGCGCTGAGGGCGAGGTAGTTCTTATTTGTTTCGTCCTCTGCCGCGATGGCGTGCGTGTTGCAGTCGTAGCCTTCACCGCCTACGCGGGAAAGGGTGATGATCGCCGCGTCGCCGTAGCCTGCGAAAGAGTCGATCACGCTCTGCGGATATTTGTCCTTGGGAACTTCTCTGATGGAAGCGTGTCCTGCAAGTACGGCGCTCTCGCCTTCCGCCGCCGAACGTCTGTATGCTTTCCCGTCGCCGTTAAGGTAGAAATCCCAAAGGGTGGGGTTGACGGTGTTTTCGCCGAGCGCGGATTCCAAAGAATCTTTCAAATTTTTAGCTCTGGAAGCGTCTACGTTGCCCGAGCCCGTACCGCCGTACACGAGGTCGACGGAGCTAGAGGAAAGGGTGCTCACTTTCGAGCCGGCTGCAAGGGGTAGCGCGCCGTTGTTTTTAAGAAGTGCCGCGCCTTCCGCCTCTACTTCGTAGCAGACTTTTTCGCCGGCTTCTACCAGTGCTTCCGCGCTTTCGAAATTGCTCTTGAAATAGGTAGCTTTTTCGTCTGCGTCCACGAGTTCGTGGAAACTGCCGCCGACGAATGCCGCGATCGTGTTGTCAAACATATTCAAGAAGGCGGTAACGCCGGCCAAAACGAGGGAAAGCACCGTGGTAAAAATACCGAGGAATTTCCAACCGCTTACGTTCTTGCGTCTTGCCCGTTTGTAGGTATTTTTCGCAGTCTTGTAGTCTGACTTGAGTTTACGGAGATCGGTTTTCATATAAAGTTGCTCCTTTATTATATATTGTTGCTTATATATATTGTTGCTTATATTATATCATAAAATGTATGACTTTGCAAGTTCTTTGTAAAATATTCTGTAAAGAACTCGCAGATTTTTTTCTAAAATTTCGAAACTCGTTGCAGGTAAGTATGCGAAAAATGAATACGATTCATGCAAGGAAATCACACGAACTTTTCGATGCCGAGGATTGACGGAAAAAATGGAAACACCGTCAACCACGTACGGATTGACGGTGTTTTTTTCATGCAATTATGCGGAATGCGTCGCTGAATTTTTCAAACGAAGGGGACGTCAGGCTTTTTGCTCGGAATCGTTTTTCGTCTCTTGCGACTCGGGCAAATATTCGGTCATGCCCATCGCTTTTGCGTGTTCTTCACGCGCGCTGGTCTTGCCTTCGGGATTGATATCGCCGGCTTTGGTGAGGGCGATCTTGGTGAGCAAGGGACCTACGAGCTCGTAGATGAGCACGGAAAAGAGGGTAATGTTGGAAATCAGAAGTCCGATCTCCCCGCCGAGTGCCTGCGCTTTCATTGCCATGCCGAGCGCCACGCCCGCCTGAGGCAGAAGGGTGATGCCGAGATATTTCACGATATGGTCGTCGCATTTGGATAGTTTCGCGCTCAGGAACGCGCCCGAGTATTTACCTGCGGAACGCGCGATGATATACACGACGCCGACCAAAACGACCATGAGATCGGTAAAGACGGAGAGTTCGAGCTCCGCGCCGCTCAATACGAAGAAGAGGACGAAGAGGGGAGCCGTCCAGCGGTCTACCCTTGCCATGAGTTCCTCGGAAAAATCACAGATGTTGCAGAAAATCGTACCCAGCATCATGCAGGTGAGCAAGGAGGAGAACGCAACGTGCACGCCCCCGATATTGAATTGCAGCATGGACAGGGCGATCGTCATAAACACGAACGCAATGGAGACGGAAAGACGTTTGGAACGAGAGTGGAAAAATCGTTCGCAGAAGTGGAACAGGGCACCCATGACCGAGCCGAGCGCCAAAGAAAGGACGACTTCGAGCAAAGGTTCGACGAGTACGGAAAGGACGTCTACGCTCCCTGCGCCGATGGCTTGGAACGAAGAAAAGAATTTCGGCTTTACAAGCGGGGAAAAGCCTTGGTTGCCTTTCGCTACGCGAAGTGGGGAGATCAACGTGGAAAAAGACGGTAAAAGCGAAAAATCGGTTGTAAACTATTATCGGGAGCTTTTCCACCTTCGACAACAATACGAAGCGTTCCGTTGCGGAACTTTCAAAAGCCTGTTTTGCGGACAATCGCATTTTTTGTATGAAAGGACGTTGGGAGAAGAAAGATTTTTGGTGGTGTGCAACTTCGAGCAGGAGACCGAGATTAAAAATTTTGCGCTTTCGGGAGAATTGCTTTTGTCCAACTATGGACGGAAAGGGGCTAAGATCGATCGTATTTATGCGCCGTATGAGGCGGCTATTTATAAGATAAACCGATCGTAAAAAGAAATTCGAAAAAGAAAAATCAGGGCAGGTATGTGCGTTTCAACGCATACCTGCCCTAATGTTTTTTGTTATACTTGATTATACTTGTTCGGAGACGGGCGTGTCGCTGAGCGGAGTCTCTTCCGATTTATAGGACGCCTTTAAGAGAATGGGCGCAAGGATAGACGTGATAAGAATGATCATAAACACGAAAGGATATACGGTAGGGTCTACAAGTCCCGCGTCGATCCCTTTTTGCGTACAAATAAGCACGACTTCCGCACGCACCATCATGCCGCAACCGATACGGAAAGAGTCTTTTCTATTGTAGCGGCAAAGTAAGCTTGCAACGCCGCAACCGCCGAGTTTGCCGATGATCGCCACAAGGATATAGAAGAAACCGAAGAGGAGGAAGCCGGCGTTAAATCCCGAGAAATCGAGATTGATGCCGATGTTTGCGAAGAAGATGGGGGAAAAGAACATATATCCCAAAATATCCGCTTTGCATTCTACGTACGGCGTTTCTTGTAATGTTCCGCCGAGAACCAACCCCGCTACGTATGCGCCCGTGATATCGGCTACGCCGAAGATTTTTTCGGCTACGTATGCGTACACGAAGCAAGCGCAAATGGCAAGAATGGGAACGCGGCGGTTGTGCGGGTATTTTTGTTCCATGCGGTTGAATGCTTTTCGCAAAAGGATACCCAACGCAATGGCGAGGACAAAGAACGCGATGATCTTAAGGCAAACTAGCCACCATTCCGCATTTTCCCACCAATCGGGGAGGAAAGAATTGGAAGCTTGCGCGCCGCTTTCCATAGAGGTAAAGCCTGTTAAAACGGAGAGTATTACAATGCCGATAATGTCGTCGATGACGGCTGCCGCTACGATGGACGTGCCCACTTTCGTGTTGAGCTTTCCGAGCTCTTTCAAAGTCGCGACGGTGACGGAAACGGAGGTCGCCGTGAGGATCGCGCCGTAAAAAAGATAGGTGAGTAATTCGTTTTCGGGGGATAATAAACTCGCTTCGGGAAGAAACGCCCATGCGGTGAGCGTACCGAGCGCCATGGGAACGATTACGCCGAACGCCGTGATGATGATAGAGGGTTTTCCTGCGGCTTTCAATTGCTTGAGATCCGTTCCAAGCCCGGTGGAGAACATGATGAGTACGACGCCGATCTTAGCGAAGACGCTCAGCCACGTTTGTATGTCTTCGGAGAAGAACATATATTGGAACGTCTCGTTGGGTATGTATTTTAAAAGTCCGATCAAAACGCCTGCAACGAGCATACCGATGACGGCAGGCAAACCGATTTTGTGCGCGCCCAAACCGAGAGATTTCGTGAGAAACAAAATGAGCGCCAAAGGGATCAAGATTTCATAAGGTTGCATGATATATCGCCTCGTTCGTAAAAAATTATTTTTTGTTTAACCGACAAACATTATACTACTTTCCTCTACGAAACGCAATTGAATTCAAGAAGAAAAAATAAAAAATTTATAGAAAAATACAAGATTTTATATACGCGTGCGATCGGGCGGTAAGTAAAGTAACGCTTCCATAAATAAGTAACCTTCTTATATTTATTTATTCTATTTCTAAAACCACATGACATTATACTACTTCCCTTTCGGAAAAGCAAACGAAAGCGCATGGAAAAATAAAATTTACGTGAAAATTTCGACGAAAAGGGAAACTTTTTTTATTTTCTTCCGCTTCGGTATGAAAATTCCGCGAAAATTCGGCAATGTGCTTGCTTTTTCGTCGGGGGAATGTTATAATGTACGTAGGGCTATTATTATAATAGTAATAACGAAGGAGAAAAAGGTATGAAAAAGAAAGTATTGAAAAGAATTTTGACGGGCGCGATCGCGATCGTTATGATTTTTGCGTTCAGTTCCTGCACCGTGATCCAGCTGGTCAGCTTGATTTTCGGCAATCTGTTCAACGATACTCCCGAGCTTACTTTGGAGTATACGCTCACGCAAGAGGATCTCGACGAGTTTAACGGGCTGGCGGACAAATGCGAAGAGCTGGGTATGCAAGGGACCAACCTGTTTGGGCTCAGCAGCGCGATGATGGACATGAACGATCTCATCGAATACATCGACGCGCAGTCGACCATCGGATACTTGGAATATTGCATGGATCAGACCGACCCCACGGCGCTTGCCCATTACGAGGAATCGGAGTCCATGTATACGAGCGTGCGTACGCGGTATTTGGCGCTCTTGAAAAAGCTCGCGCAGGAATCGCCCATCAAGGACGAACTGTTCGGAGGTTGGTCGGAAGAAGAACGGAAAATGTTGCTTGTCGATCATGAAAAAGTGGGGGAAATTCAGCTTTCCAACAGCGAATTGCAACGCAGATTTTACGAACTCGACGAGGAGAGCGAAACGTGGTCGGCGGACGTCGCCGTCCTGTATGAAGACCTCGTAGAGAACAATCAGGCGATGGCAAAGGAGTATGATTACGCCAACTATTACGAACTCGCTTCCGATTTGATTTATGGGCGCAATTATACGGAGCAGCAGCGCGCGGATTTTCGTGGATACGTTGCGGAATATATCGTGCCGATGTACAAGACGCTTAACGCAAGATTCGAGACGGTTTCGCAGTCCTTGACTACTGAGCAGAAGTTGGAGTACAAAGCGATTTATTCTAACCGTTCTTACTTAGACTCGTACATGGGTACCTTCAATGACTCGATTTGTGAAAAAATGAACAATATGTTCACCCTGCCCAATGCCATGCTTTACGGCACGAGCGAGAACGCTTTGCAAGGAGCGTTTACCGCCTATATGGGGTATTTCAAACAGCCGATTACTTATTTTGGCCCCGGGTATCAGGATCTGTACACGATCGTACACGAGTTGGGACACTACACCGCCTACTACTATTTTGACGATTCCAGCTTGCCCTACGATCTGGCGGAGACCCATTCTCAGGGCAACGAGTGGCTGTTCACCGCGTATTTGAAGAATGAAGAATATGGGAAGGGGAATATTTCTTCTGCGGTGTTCGAAGCTCTCTATCTCAACAATTTGGTGAGCAGTATGCGCACGGTGCTGTACTCTACCGTCGTCGATCATTTCGAAGAGCTCGTCTATACGGCAAAAGAACCGGTAAAGCCGACGGAATACGCGACGATTATGGACAGCGTATGCGCGCAGTACGAGGGCTTGTTGGAAGCGGTCTCGGATTTGCGCACGCCTTTCGCCTATGCGCAGTACGTCACCATGACTTCCCCGGGGTATTATTTGAGCTACGCAACCTCGCAAATCGCCGCGATCGGCGTATATCTGGTTGCGGAGGAACATGGGTATGAAAAGGCAGTATCCGTGTATAGTATGTTGCAGGAAGGGGTAGATCCCGAAACGACCTTTACGGAAGCGATCACCCAAGTAGGCTTGCCCGGCCCCTTCACGGAAGATACCTATAAGAAACTCCAAAACGTGTTTTTGAAGACGAATGAATAAATTGTCGAATAGTACGGCGCCGCAGGCACAGCCTGCGGCGCCGTATCTTATGCCGAAATTACGCGTTTTTTTATTTAGGCAATACAGTCTCGGCGTCCCGACCGACTCCAAATCCTCGGGCAGGACGAACTTCACGCACCGTACGAGCACGTCGCGGCAGGAGCTCTGCGTATGCGCCGGAATGGTGAGCGTCTTCACGCCCCGGTTGTGTTCGTTGCCTTTATATTATTTTATCCATCATTTCACATTTCCGTTGTAAAACACGGTTCTATGTATTCTATGCGTCGTGAAAATTTTTTACAAGTATTCCCGTTTTGTTGAGGAGATGGAAAACTTGCCCGACGATTTTTTGAAAAAGTACCTTGAGTAATTGACAATTCGTAAAAATATGATTATAATAATGTATATACGTTTATTTAAGGAGAAGATCGAAATGTATCAAATCGTCGGTAAGAAATCTCTCAATCCTACGGTGACGCAAATGGAAATTCTTGCGCCCTTCGTGGCAAAGAAAGCGCTCCCCGGGCAGTTCATCATTCTGCGCGTGGACGAGAACGGGGAACGTATCCCCCTCACCGTCGCAGGCTGCGACAGAGTCAAAGGCACGGTGACCATCATTTTCCAGATTGTCGGTGCGAGTACGGAAAGTCTCAATCATAAAAAGGTAGGGGAGAGTATCCCCGATTTTGTCGGCCCTTTGGGTCGCCCCACGCATACGGAAGGCTTGAAGAAAGTCTGCGTGGTCGGCGGCGGTGTCGGTTGCGCCATCGCGCTCCCCGTCGCAAGAGCCCTGCACGAACAGGGTGCGGAAGTCACCTCCATCATCGGGTTCAGAAATAAAGACCTCGTCATTTTGGAAGAGGAATTTAAGGCTTGCTCGAAGGAATTTCACCTCATGACGGACGACGGTTCGTACGGCAGGCAGGGCAACGTCGTCGCTCCCTTGAAGGAACTTTTAGAGAAAGGGGAAACGTTTGACGAAGTCATCACCATCGGGCCTTTGATCATGATGAAATTCGTCTGTGCGGCGACCAAGGAATACGGCGTGAAGACGATTGCGAGCATGAATCCCATCATGATCGACGGCACGGGTATGTGCGGCGGTTGCCGTCTCACCGTGGGCGGAGAAATGAAATTCGCTTGCGTGGACGGCCCCGAATTCGACGGACATCTGATCGACTTCGACGAGGCGATGAGCCGTTCGAGAACGTACGCGGAGTTTGAAACGCACGAACGGGAAAAGACCTGCAATCTGTTCAAACAGGAGGTAAAGTAAGATGGCGAAATTTAACATGAATCCATTGAAAAATCCCATGCCCTCGCAGGACCCGCAGGTCAGAAACGGCAACTTTGACGAAGTGGCGCTCGGTTACACTGCGGAGATGGCGATCGACGAAGCGAAACGTTGCATCAATTGCAAAAACCGCCCTTGCGTAGCGGCTTGTCCCGTCAATATCAAAATCCCCGAATTCATCGCCAAAATCGCGGAAGGGGACTTCGAAGGCGCTTATCAGATCATTGCGGAAGATTCTTCCTTGCCTGCCGTTTGCGGCCGCGTATGTCCGCAGGAAACGCAATGCGAAGGCAAGTGCACGCGCGGCATTAAAGCGGGTTGCGAAGCGGTCGGTATCGGTCGTCTCGAACGCTTTGTCGCGGACTGGCACAATGCGAATTGTACGACTCAACCCGTACCTGGCCCCCGCAACGGGCATAAAGTGGCGGTCGTCGGATCGGGGCCCGCAGGTCTCACCTGTGCAGGCGATCTGGCGCGCCTCGGCTATGAAGTGACGGTGTTCGAAGCCTTCCACGTCGCAGGTGGCGTGCTCGTATACGGTATCCCCGAATTCCGTCTGCCCAAGTCCATCGTACAAAAGGAAGTGGACAATTTGAAGGCGCTGGGCGTGAAGATCGAAACGAACATGGTCATCGGCAGAGTCATCACGATCGAGGAGCTCAAAACGGAATACGGTTTCGACGCCGTGTTCATCGGCTCGGGCGCAGGTTTGCCCAAGTTTATGAAAATCCCAGGCGAAAGCTTGAAGGGCGTCTATTCCGCCAACGAGTTTTTGACCCGTTCCAACCTCATGAAGGCGTACAAAGCGGACAGCCACACCCCCATTCAGCACGGCAAATGCGTGGCGGTCGTGGGCGGCGGCAACGTTGCCATGGACGCGGCGCGTACGGCAAAGCGTCTGGGCGCGGAAGTGCATATCATCTATCGTCGCGGCGAAGAGGAATTGCCTGCCCGCCGTGAGGAAATCGAACACGCCAAGGAAGAGGGGATCATCTTCGACCTGCTCACCAACCCCGTCAAGGTGTTGGCGACGGAGGTAACCGACCCTCGCGATCCTGCCTACGGCTGGGTAGCCGGGATCGAATGTGTGAGAATGGAACTCGGCGAACCGGACGCAAGCGGTCGTCGTTCCCCCAAAGTCGTCGCAGGGAGCGAGTTCACCATTCCCGTCGATTGCGTGATCATGTCCCTCGGCACCTCTCCCAACCCGCTTTTGAAGGCGACGACGCCGGGGTTGGAAACGCGCAAATGGGGCGAGATCGCCGTGGACGAAGTGGGCAAAACTTCGATCGAAGGCGTGTATTGCGGTGGGGACGCCGCAACGGGCGCAGCCACCGTCATCGCAGCCATGGGTGCCGGAAAAGTAGCGGCAAAAGCAATTCACGAGTATATTCAGAGCAAATAAATCCGAGCGTATGGCAACCGTAAATTTGCAGGGAACACAGTTTTCGTTCAGTATTTTGCCCGTGGGGCTCTTCTCCAACGGCTACTGGGCGAAAACGGAAATTTCCCTGACAAACGAATACGTACACTATCGCAACGTGAACGCGGATATCGCCCGTGACGAGTTGGAGGACTGGATCTTTGCGATGTATCGCCTGCTTGCAGGCGCGTACGCTACGGAATACAGTCTCTCGTTCGAGAAGGCGGGACTGATCGTGGATTTATGTCCGCACACCGTGGACGGAAGGGAAGTGTCGCGTGAGGAGCGTCAGCAGAACGACTGCCTGATGCTTCTCCGCTTTTTGATGCGCTCGGGCGATAATAAGCGGTTTTTAGACGGCGTGCACACCCTCGTATTGCATCGGGAAGAGATTGCAAAATTCGCCGATGAACTTCGTCGTTCGTTCGACGAAATTTACGCTCGTCACGTACATGGTAGGGGCAAATATCAATTCGTCGGGGTCAGTCCGCTCGGGTTCCACGGTTGCAATTACTGGTATCTGGATACGAAAAAGGAAGCAAATGCAGGCGACTACGTGTGGGTGACGATGGGAAAGCACAATCGGGAGCAAATCGTGCTCGTGGACAGCGTTCGGCTCTGTAACGACGACACCGCACCCTACAATCCCCTGCGCGTGAAACGGATTTTGCGCAAAGCTACGGAAGAGGAGACGAAGGACTTGCTATGATTGCGTTGGTTTCGGATAAAAGACAATCTTTGAAAGAGTTCACGGAAAACAATCACGCGCAAGCCGCGTTTTTTTTCAATACGCTGCTGCGCAATCGCGAGATCAAAGTCAATGGGAATCGCGTGAACAAAGACATGGTACTCTCGCAAGGGGATATTGTGTCTTATTATTTGACGGAAAAGCAGCTTCAAAAACCTGCTTTTTACATCGTTTACGAGGACGAAAATATCCTCGTCGCAGACAAGGAAAGCGGCGTCAACTCCGAAGCCGTGTTTGCCGCTTTGCAACGGGAACGGGAATGCTATTTTATCCACCGACTGGACAGGAATACGAAAGGACTTTTGGTTTTTGCGCTCCGCAACAGGGCGGAGGAGGCGATGCTTGCGGCGTTTCAGGAAAGGAAGGCGGAGAAGAAGTACCACGCGCTCTGTTTTGGGGATTTTAAGAAGGACAGGGAAACTTTGACAGCGTATTTGAAAAAGGACGCGGAAAAGGCTTTGGTGAAAGTGTTCGACGCGCCCAAGGCAGGAGCGGAAAAAATCGTGACGGAATACGCCGTGTTGGAGCGGCGAGGGGAGCTCACGAAAGTGGAAGTGACTCTCCATACGGGGAAAACGCACCAGATCCGCGCACACTTGGCGCATATCGGTTGTCCGATCGTGGGGGATATGAAATACGGGTACGAGGAAGGGAATCGCGAGAAAAAAGTGACGAGACAATGTTTGGTGGCGAAAAGTTTGCAGCTCTTTTTAGACGACGAGTTTGCCTATTTGAGAGAAAAGAAATTCGTTTCACGTTTTGACGCGGAGCTTCCGATTTTGTAAAACGGAGGGGGCAGGTACGCGTTGAATGCGAAAAACGGTGTCGAAGAGAGGCGTGATAGAGGAAGAAAAAGATATTTTTTGTAAATATTTTGAAATATTTTGAGAAAGTGACAGAAAATTCATTGACAATATTTGGAGAAGATGATATACTAACATAGTAAAAATCAATGGCCCGTTGGTCAAGCGGTTAAGACACCACCCTTTCACGGTGGTAACATGGGTTCGAGTCCCGTAC
>JAGAJI010000042.1 GCA_017626135.1 Clostridia bacterium
GATTTATATGAACTGTCATTTTTTTGTGAGCTGTTGCACTTGATAGTATAATTCACCATCATAAGCAGACGAGTATAATACGAACCTGCCGCAAGGGGCGCCTTTTCGGCATCTTCCGATAAATACGTTCTTGTTGTACATTCAGTACAACTGCGCCCGTCTTTGCCAAAATCTGCTCGAAAAAACACCCCTTGCGGTGCTATGCAATTTTCTCGCGTGCTGCTTTTAGGGGAAGATAAGGTGAAAACGCAGTCCATACAGGGGTATGGACGAGGCTTTCAACGCAAGATTACACAAAATCAGCCGCGAAAAATCAGGTTTGTATTATACTCGTCTGCTTAGGTTCACGCGAGCAACGTCCGCAAACGGATGGATAGAAAGGGGGGCGAAGCTCGTCGGCGTTGCGACGCTCTGCCGAGGCTCCGCGTGCGGAAACGGCAGATACCCGTCGCCTCTATACACAATCATGTGTCTGCGTTTTTTATTGCCTTTTAGGGATATTTTTGCTCTTTCAAGGCATAAAAAACATATTTTGTGATAGAAGAAGCCCATCTTCCGAGAGCTTTTGCGCCTTCGGAGGATGAGCTTTTTTGTCGCCGTTAAAATTATAGGTAATCGTTAAAATTATAGTCTACGGAGGATATAAGGCAGTTTAAGTTGCTCTTTTTAATTTTGTCAGATAATCCCCGTTTCCAAATGAGTGTTTTTCATAATCAATACGCACCACACCTTTCTTTCAGTTGTGGTAGCACATTCTTCCCGTCCAGGTTTTTGTCCGCACCACCTTACCCTTACAAAAAAAAGTTGACATTTTTTTCATTTTGCTCTTGACTTATGAAAAAATTGTGCTATAATATATTTGCCAAAACGGCATAAGAAAAAATCGGAGGGATGAAAATGATGAAAAGAAGAATTTATTTATGGTTGTGTATACTCTTCTCGTTGCTCATGGTCTTTACGTCATGTAAGACGCCTACGGCTCCTATCGACAGCGGAAACGGCAGCAGTGAAGCAGAGGAAGAATACACGCTTGAACTGGAAGATGGTTTCAGACAATTGACCATTTATTACAACAGAGCGTCAGGGTATGAAAACTGCGATATCTGGCTGTGGTATGACGGTGCGGACGGCAGGGGCTATCTGCTTCACGAATGTGCTTACGGCGCTAAGGTCGTCGTAAACGTTCCGGAAACGGTGGAAGAAGTCGGCTACATAATCAGAACAGGTTGTTCCGATCCGGGTGGCACGAGCTGGGGCTCGGCAACAAAAGACGGTACGGACAGCGACAGAAGCGTTGCTCTCGACGGCGAGTACACGGTGATATATACGAAAGCCGGAGATGCCAACAATTACGTAAGCGATGACGGCGGAAAGACGCTCAGCATTATGAAATCAATTACTCTTGCAGATTTGAAGACACGCACGAAAATCAAAGTTTATTTAAGCGATGCGAACACGAGACTTAAAAAAGAAGAGGTCAGCGTAGCCGACATTGACGGGAACGAGGTGGAAATCTCCTCCGTTTCGAATAACGAAATCAACCTCGCAACGGAGCTCGATATCTCCAAAACTTACGTGTTCACCGCCGAAGGCTACGATCCCGTCAACGTAATTCCCATGTCGTATATGTCGGGAGCGGAATTTGCCGAAGAGTATACGTATGACGGCGAGCTTGGCGTCGAACTTGAAAAGAGTAGCACGACTTTCCGTCTGTGGGCGCCCACGGCGTCTGAAGTAAGCGTGAATATCTTTGCGGCGGGCAACGGCGGAAACGCGGAAGCCAGCTACAAACTCACCAAAGGCGAGAAGGGCGTATGGAGCTATACGCACGATAAAAATCTCCGTGGAAAGTATTATACGTATACGGTTGCAACCTGCGCAGGCGTGCAGGAGGCGGTGGACCCTTATGCCCGTTCGGCAGGGCTCAACGGTTTGCGCGGTATGATTCTCGACCTCGACAGCACCGATCCCGAAGGTTGGACGAACGTTCCTTTCAATAATCCCGCTGTGGAAAACTACACGGACGCACAGATTTGGGAAGTACACGTTCGCGATTTCTCAAATAAAATAGAATCGTCTCAATATAAAGGCAAATATCTCGCTTTCACGGAAACGGGGCTCACGAATGCAGACGGCGTACCCGTCGGCGTGGATTATCTCAAACAGCTTGGAATCACGCACGTGCATCTGCTCCCTTCGTTCGATTACGCTTCGGTAGACGAATCTTCCGACACGCAGTTCAACTGGGGTTACGACCCTCAAAACTATAACGTGCCCGAAGGCAGTTATTCCACCGATCCGAAGGACGGCGCGGTGAGAGTAAACGAATACAAGCAGATGGTGCAAGCGCTCCACAACGCGGGAATCAGCGTCGTCATGGACGTGGTTTACAACCATACCTATGCGCTCAACTCAAATCTCAATAAAATAGTACCTTATTACTATTACAGATACAGTTATAAAGGCACGCCTTCCAACGGTTCGGGCTGCGGGAACGAAACGGCTTCCGAACGCTCGATGGTTCGTAAGTACATACTTGATTCCGTAACCTACTGGCAGGAAGAGTACAATCTCGACGGATTCCGTTTTGACCTTATGGGACTTCACGACGTCGATACGATGAAGGCAGTCGAACAGGAGGTTCACGCAAAGAACCCCGAAGCGCTCATCTACGGCGAAGGCTGGACGGGCGGCACGACGACTCTCAATTCTTCGAAAACGTCCACACTCTCTAATATCAAAGCAGTCAACGAGAATCAGAAGACGAACGGAATTGCCATGTTCAACGACGTATTGCGTGATGGTGTAAAGGGGTCTGTGTTCGATATCGAAGATACCGGTTTTGCAACGGGTGCGAGAAGTTCCTATCTTGGGAAAGTTCTTTTCGGTGTTCAGGGCGGCTATAAAAATCCCGACTTCTACGGAACGGGCACGTCCGTTTCGTGGGATGCTTACAACCCCACGAACGTGATCAATTACGTTTCTGCGCACGATAACAATACCCTTTGGGACAGAATATGCGCAGTTCACGGCACGGAAGAGGAAACGCTTGATGCCAGAATAAAGAGAAACAACCTTTCGGCGGCAATCGTACAGACGTCTCTCGGGATTCCTTTCATGCAGGCAGGCGAAGAGATGCTCCGCACAAAACGCAATGCGGATGGCACGTTTAATGAAAATAGCTATAACGCGCCCGACTCCGTGAACAATCTCGACTGGAATGCGCTTCATGCAAATTCTTCTCAATACGCAGTCATGCAGTATTACAAAGGGTTGATCGCATTCCGTCGTTCCTGCGATACGCTGCGCCTCACTACGGCGGTGGACGACGCGGGCACTCCCGTATGCGAAATCGTCGAAAAGAACGGTGCGTTCGTGGTATTCACGATCACGAATCCCGTCACGGGCGAAAAAGTTCTCGTGGTGTATAACGCAAAAGTAACGGAAAGTACGTTCAATCTCCCCCAAGGAAGTTGGAATCTTTATATCAACGGCGAAGTTGCCGGCGATCAAGTGATTGAAAGCGGACTTAGCGGAGAACAGATCGTTGCTCCCGTCAGTTGTTACGTCTATAAGCTCGGCGTCTGAACGGAAATATTGTATTCGGAGACGGGTTTCCGTCTCCGAAATTCTGGAAAAACATTATGAAAAATGATAGAATTTACGGGATCCTCCTGCCCGTTACCTGTCTTCCCTCCGACGAGGGGATAGGAACGTTGGGCAGCGAGGCTTACCGATTTGTAGATTATCTAAACGAATGTGGCGCTTCTATTTGGCAGGTTCTTCCGCTTAACCCCACCGGCTTCGGTGACAGTCCTTATCAATCCTGCTGTTCCAACGCGCTCAATTATTATCTCATAGACTTAAAACTCCTTTGCAACGAAGGACTTTTATCCCGCGAAGAAATTTCCTCTTCCGATTTGGGGGGCGCAGAACGCGTGGATTACGGAAAGCAGTTCTCCAACAAAATCCCTCTTCTCCGCAAGGCTTTTTCACGCTTTGACAAAAATGCTGAAGAGTTCCGCGCATTCGTAGAAAGCGGTAAGTTTTCGGATTTTTCGCTGTTCATGTCCCTCAAATGTGCGCTCTCCCACAAACCTTGGTTCGAATGGGAGGAAACGTATCGATGCTACGCCGAGGATACCGCAAAAAAATATATCCGGGAGCACGACGAAGAGTATCTGTTCTGGCAGTTTACGCAGTACGTCTTTCTCAGACAATGGAACGAGCTCCGCTCTTACGCGCATGAAAAGGGTGTGCGCATCATGGGCGATTTGCCGTTATACGTCGGATATGACAGCGTAGACGTGTGGAAATACGGAGACGAAGTATTCAAAGTCGATAAAAACCGCTGCCCTTCCGTCGTTGCAGGCTGTCCGCCCGACGCTTTTTCGGACGACGGGCAACTCTGGGGCAATCCCGTTTACGACTGGGAAAAGATGAAAGCCGACGGTTGGAAATGGTGGAATCACAGGATCGATTCGTGTATGCAGCTCTACGATATTCTCAGAATAGATCACTTCCGCGGCTTCGACAGATATTACGAAGTTCCTGCAAGCGATAGGAATGCGCGAGGCGGTCGTTGGTGCGACGGACCGAAAGAGGAGTTTTTCAAAGACAAGAAAGAGTATGCTATCGTAGCGGAAGATCTTGGCGTGCTCGACGAGGGAGTCGCCCGACTTATGAAAAACGTCGGATATCCGGGAATGAAGATCATGGAATTTGCTTTTGACGGGAATCCCGAAAACGAACACAAGCCCACGAATTATACGGAGAATTTCGTGTGCTATACGGGCACGCACGACAATATGCCCCTTCGCGGATATATAGACGAGCTAAGCGGCGAAAGCATGGAAGTTTATAAAAGGGATCTGCTCTCTCAATGCTCTGCGCTCGGCGTGACGGCGGATCTGACCGATTCCGTGAGCATATGCAAAAGTGTGGTCGTGCTTGCGTTTGCTTCCATCGCGAAAATGACGGTGATTCCGTTGTGGGATCTACTCGCCATGGGCAAGGAAGCGAGAATCAATTTCCCCGCAACGGTGTCTGCGGATAACTGGAGCCTGAGATTCAAAAGAGAAGATTTTTCGGACGGACTGAAAGAATTCCTAATGGAAGTTTCTAAAAAGTACGGCAGAAATCAAAAAAGTAAAAAGGAATAAAGCGCAAAAAATAAGTGTAAAAAAGTGGATACATGGAAAATAAGGTAATAGAATTATACGATCGTCAGGAAATCGAAAAAGGGCAACTTTCAAATCAAAGATGGACGGTTGCGATTTGCATTTTTGCGGCGCTGTGTCTTGCGGCGTGTATAACGCTCTGCTGTCTGTTAAATCTCAGGAACGAGCAGACGATACTGACGGCAGTCATGGCAATCGTCGTAGTCGGCGGATGGGTGATCATTTACGTATTGACGTCGGTGATCGGGGAAAACAAACGGCAGATTGTTCACGCTCGGAATATGCTCGGCGGAGAGCGCAGCGAACACGTCGGACGGATGTGCATAGGCAAGGATAAGATCAAAATTTCAGGAAGTATCACGATCGTCAAAGTCACGCTCACCGACGGAGAAAAGACGGAAACGCTCAACGTGAACGCGTCAAGAGCGGATAAACTCAAAGACGTAAACGGAAGAGTAAAACTGTATGCCGTCCACGGCTATGCGGTTGCCTGCGAGGTGTGCGATGAAAATGATTAAAAATATTTTTTCAAAGCTTTATCTGTACGTTTTGTGGGCAATGTTTTCCGTCATTTTCGTCGGCTGGATATTTACGATGATCACAGATACCATACCTAAACACAAAGTCACCGTATACGTCGACGTCCTTTCCTTAGAAGAAATCGGATTGAGGGAAGAACTTGAAAAGAGCAAACCCGACGATATAAAAATGGTCAAGGCATACCCCTTCACGTACGCGACGTTTAGCGCGGCTTCGATACTCTACGGCGATCTATATATTATAAAAGAATCTGACGTAGAGGAATACCTCTCTTCCTTCTCTCCTTTATCTGAGGATCTTTTATCCGCGTATACGGATAGAGGCTTGTATGTAAGCGAGGGAGTGGCATACGGAATTAAAGTTTACGACGCAGGCACCGAAACGGGCTGCGCAACGGCGTATATAAACTACGCGCCCCTACCCGAGGAAGAGGCGGAGGATTATTACCTGTTTTTCAATAGAGAGTCTTTCCATACAGGCGAGCTTAACGGCTCGGAAGACGATGCGGCGCTGATCGTTGCAGATGCGTTTTTATCTTTGTAATCGTAAAAGGGGCTGTTGCAAGTGTGAATTTGCAACAGCCCCTTTAAGCACTTGGTTTGCTTTTCTTATTGAATTTTGCTTTTTAAGATTGCGAAGCCGTAAGCGGGAAGGGAGATTTTCGTTACCTCTCCGCCGCCGAGCATATCCTCGTAGTTTCCGTTGAGCGATATGTCTTTCACCTCGTCTTCCGAATAATTCTCCACGAACAAAAATCTGTTTTCTCCGTCCGTGCGCGTGTGCGCCGTCACGCCGAAGGGGAGTCCGTCTTTCGAGGAGGGTAGATTTTTATATAAATTCAATTCTTCCGATATATCCGAAAGCAATTCGTCCTTAAAATCGCCCCCGTCACGGAATGCCTGATAGTACGCCTTTCCCTTTCCGTAAGTATGAACCGTTGCGGCAGGATACCCCGCGTAGAAGTCCTTGGCGTATTCCGCAAGAACTTTTGCACCGCGTGCATGAATGAGCTCGCAGTAGTCGTGCGCGATATATTTTTTACCTCGGAAGGTAACTTCTCCCGTCTGATCGGGGTAAAGGGTGTCAATCTCCTCGTTCCATATCCCGAAAACTTCTTTGAGTTTGCCTGCGGGAAAGCCGCCGAGGTGACAGAGATCGGTATCGTTTACCATTCCCAGCGCGTACGTTGCATAGAGCGTTCCGCCGTTTTCGACGTAAGAAGTCAGACTTTCTTCCGTGCGTGCATCCGTCATATACAACATGGGGGCAACGATGAGTTTATACTTGGAAAGATCTGCATTTCTGTCGACGATATCGCAATTTATCCCCCTTTTCCAGAAATATCTGTGGTACGCGTAGCACGTTTCCAGATACTTTTTGTCCTTGGCTGCAAAGCCCTGACTGTCATCGAGTGCCCACATATTTTCCCAGTCGTAAACGATCGCTACCTGAGCGTCTACGCCCGTTCCTGCAATCTCTTGAATTTTTTCCAAAATTTTACCCGTTTTGGCAACCGAGCGGAACACGCGCGTGTTTTCCGTACCTTCGTGGTCGACGACGGCGCCGTGGAATTTTTCCACGCTGCCCCTGCTCTTTCTCCATTGAAAATACTGAACGCTGTCACTTCCGTGCGCAACTGCCTGCATGGATGCAAGATTGTCCATTCCGGGACGTTTGAGTTTATTGTACTCGTGCCAGTTCACAAGACTTGGCGTGCTTTCCATCAAGAGAAAGGGCTTCTTTTTGAGCGAACGGTAAAAATCGTGCCAAAATGCGCAACGTTCTGCCGTCTCTTCCTGATTTCCCGAATGCCAGAGGGGGTAGGAATCCCACGATGCGAAGTCTATTACGTCCTTGAATTGATAATAGTCGTATCCGTAATATTCAAACATCATATTCGTGGTTACTTTGGCTTGGTGGCAAACGGCTTTTATCGGCTCGACTTCGTTTTTCATGAAGTCCACGGTCTGCGCCGTCGCAAATCTATGCCAGTCGAGATTGAGTCCGTGTATGCTCTGCTCCGTGATGGGGGAGGGCGCTTCTATTTGATCGAAACTGTCGTAAGTGTGACTCCAAAAGGACGACCAGTACGCTCTGTTGAGGTTTTGTATACTGCCGTATTTTTCCCTGAGGAAGTTACGGAAAGCCTGCTGACAGAGAGGACAGTAACATTCTCCGCCGTATTCGTTCGAAATATGCCATGCGATCACCGCAGGATGCTTGCCGTAACGCTCGGCAAGTGCGGAATTTATTTCACGCACCTTTTTTCTGTATATAGGGGAAGTGAAACAATGGTTGTGTCTTGCAGAAAAGTGCATTTTCCTGCCCGTTGCGTCCACACGCAGGACTTCGGGGTATTTGTCCGCCAGCCAATGCGGACGCGCGCCCGAGGGTGTTGCAAGGATAATGACGCCGCCGTTTGCATAAACTTTTTCAATGATCTCGTCGAGAAAGGAAAAATCATATTCTCCCTCTTTGGGCTCTAATGCAGCCCATGAAAAAATGCCCACGCTCATCTCGTTGCAATGTGCAAGTTTCATCAGCCGCATATCCTCGTCCCAGATTTCCTTCGTCTCTATCCATTGTTCGGGATTGTAATCTGCGCCATGCAGAAATTTTCTGAAATTCTCGTTTACAAAATTCTTTTCTTTCATACTCAAAGCAATCATTTGGGACGTCCGGCATCCCCCCTCCTTAAAACTATGATGACATTATGATAACATAATATTGAATAAAAATCAACACATAGATTAAATAATTTTTGAAAAAAATATTGACAGTCTGCATTTTTCCTGCTATAATGCAAATTAGGAGGACAATTATGAGAAAACTTAAAAGGATCATTTCTGCAACTTTAGCCTCGATGCTTGCGTTGAGCACGTTTACCGCCTGTAAAGACGTGGTGAATTACATTCCGAATGAAAAAATAGAGGGTTCGTCTCTGTATGTAAAAAAAGTGGAAGACCTGCCCGACGATTTTATTTTGGGAATGGACGCTTCCTCGGTAATCGCCGAAGAGCAAAGCGGAGTCAAGTATTACAATTTCAACGGCGAGGAACAGGACGTATTCAGAACGCTTGCTGAAAGCGGAGTAAACTACATACGAGTCAGGGTATGGAACGATCCGTATGACGAGAACGGCAACGGCTACGGCGGCGGCAATAACGACGTGGAAAAAGCCGTTGAGATTGGCAAACGCGCCACGAAGTACGGAATGAAACTTCTCGTCAATTTCCATTATTCCGATTTCTGGGCGGATCCTGCAAAGCAGATGGTGCCCAAAGCGTGGAAAGGCATGGATATCGAAACCAAAAAGCAGGCGCTTTATGAATACACCCGTGACAGCCTGACGAAGCTTAAAGAGGCAAAGGTAGACGTCGGCATGGTGCAGATCGGCAACGAAACCAACGGCGCGATGTGCGGAGAAACGATATGGTTCAATATCCAGCAACTCATGCAAGAAGGCTCACGGGCAATCAGGGAGATTTTCCCCGAAGCGCTTGTAGCCGTGCACTTTGCTAACCCCGAAAAGGTGACGAATTACACCTCTTATGCGAGCAAACTCGCTTATTATAATATAGATTACGACGTGTTTGCTTCGTCTTATTATCCCTACTGGCACGGTACGAGAGAAAACCTTTCCTCCCTGCTTTCGGGCATAGCGACTACCTATAATAAAAAGGTAATGGTCATGGAAACGTCCTATGCGTACACGGGCGAAGATACGGATTTTTCGGGCAATACAATCGGGGACGGAAGCGTAGTCACGAAAGAGTATCCTTACACGGTACAAGGGCAGGCGAATTCAGTTCGCAACGTCATAGACACCGTGGCGCACACGACGGGTGGAATCGGCGTCGTATACTGGGAAGGAACGTGGATCACGGTAGGGACTTCTTCGTGGGAAGAAAACAGCGCGAAGTGGGAAAAATACGGTTCAGGCTGGGCTTCGAGCTATGCGTCAGGGTACGATCCGAATGATGCAGGCAAGTATTACGGCGGTTGTGCGGTTGATAATCAGGCGTTCTTCGACGCAGAGGGGAAACCTCTTGAATCTTTGAAGGTATTCAATCTCGTGAAATACGGAAATGAAGTTGAACCCAAAGCCGACGCGATCGAGGACGTAAATCTCACGGTCGACCTCAACGGCACGATCGTACTTCCCGAAAAGGTAAACGCTATTATGACGGACGATAGCAAGCAGTCCATTCCCGTCGAATGGAAGGTGACGGAATCCGAGCTTCAGGCTATGTACACAGGCGGAGTCAAGAAGTACGAAATTACGGGCACGGCTGGCGGCATGGCGGCGCATTGCTATATTTCCATGGTAGAATATAACTTTATCACGAATTACAGTTTCGAAGAAGGAGAAACGGGCTGGACGCTCACTTCTCTCGGCAATATGAACGAATTCTATATTGAGGATAAAGTAACGGACAGCCTGACAGGGAACAAACACGTTCATTTCTGGAGCGCGGCGACTTCTTCCGTTGAGTTCACGGTGGAACAACAGGTGAACGGTCTTCCTTCAGGGAAATATAAATACAGCATCTCCATCATGGGCGGCGATTGTGGAGAAACGGACATTTATTCTTTCGTCAAGATAGACGGCGAAATCGTAAAGACGCAAGCCCTTTCCATAAACGGCTACGGCAACTGGGATACTGCGTTGATAAGCGACGTTGAATATACGGAAGGTCAGACCATAGTCGTCGGTATATACGTAAAATGTTCCGGTTCGGGCAACGGTGCATGGGGGAAAATAGACGACGCTCTGCTCAATTCCCAAAAGTAAGAGAAGGAAATCACGACGATTAGATCTTTCGGCGAGGCGGTATACCGCCTCGCCGAAAAGTATTTTCGAGCAAGCAATCGAAAATATAAATGCCGTATTATGGTATTTGCAAAAAAAATGTTATTTTTTCCAAAAAATTTTTAAATTTGGTATTGACTTTATAAAAAAAATATGATATAATATCACGCGTAAAGAAAAAATTGCAACATCAAGAAAAGCGCATTAATGCGCTTTTCGGTTTGCTAACGCAAACCGAAAACGACTTATTTGTTTCATTCAGTCAAAATCGCAGAAATGCGAGGAAATAATCAAATTCAAATTTTTTGGAGGAAAGACAATGAAAAAAACTAACTTAATTGCCGGCGCTCTTGCGTTGACGATGGCTATGGGTATGTTTGCAGGTTGTAAGCCTACGGACGATCCTAATTCCAGCTCCGCTGAAAGCGGTAAACCCCTTGCAGGGAATTATGCAACCAAAATTTGGGTTGCAGAAGCAGCCGTAGAGTTCACGAAGGGTCAGATTGCTACGTATAACAGCAGCAACGAAGACGGTATCGTCATTGAAGCAACCGTAGAAGCCGTAGGCGAAGGCGAAGCGGCTACGCAGATGACGACGGACGTAGAAGCAGGCGCAGATATCTTCTGTTTCGCACAGGACCAGTTCGCAAGACTCGTACAGGCGGGCGCACTTTCTCAGCTCGGTCAGGCTGCAGGCCAAATCGTTTCCGAAGCGAATGCAGCAGGCGTCGTTGCGGCGGCAAAGAGCGGCGATACCCTTTACGCATATCCCCTCACGGCTGATAACGGTTACTTCATGTATTACGACAAGAGCGTTATCACCGATGAATCTCACCTTAAGAGCATGGAACTGCTCCTTGCAGACTGCGAAGCAGCGGGCAAGAACTTCTCCTTCGAAGTAGAAGGTTCTGCTTGGTACGTCGCATCGTTCTTCTTCGCGACCGATTGTAAATCCGAATGGACGACGGACGAAGACGGTAAGTTCATTTCCGTGAACGATACGTATAACTCTCCCGAAGGCTTGAAGGCTGTAAAGGGGCTTCATACGTTGGTTAAATCTAAGGCTTATAACAACTCTTCTGCGGCTGATGCTTTCGCAGCAGCAGTTCCTTCCGCCGTTCTCGTGTCCGGTACTTGGGCATACAACGACATCTTGGAAATTCTCGGCGAAAACCTCGGTGTAGCGGAACTTCCTTCCTTCACGGTTGGCGAAGAAACCTTCCATCTCGGTTCTTTCTCCGGCTGTAAGCTCCTCGGCGTGAAACCTCAGCAGGATGCTAAGAGATCCGCAGCTTTGCATAAGTTCGCGCAGTACCTCACCGGCGAAGCGGCTCAGATCGAAAGATTCAACACGCTCTCTTGGGGTCCTTCCAACCTCAACGCGCAGAAGATCGACGCAGTTCAGGCTAACCCTGCTTTGGCAGCACTCCTTGCTCAGTCCGCATACTCTATTCCTCAGGGTCAGATCCATGGTACCTGGTGGGATATCGGTAAAACGATCGCAACGGGCGTAAAAGCATCCGACGGTACGGACGCAGGTTTGCAGGCTGTTCTTGATACCTATAAGGCAGCAATCGAAGGCTTGTTCACGATGAGCGATGAAGAAAAGAACGCATTCACCGTTATTGGCAGCATCAATGGCGACACTTGGACGATTGACCTTCCCATGACGAAAGTTTCCGAAGGCGTTTGGAAGACGACGGAAGCTTATGCACTCGTAGAAAATGATGAATTCAAAGTAAGACAGGGCAAGAGCTGGGACGTTGCTTACGGCGATAACGGACAGAACTACAAAGTTACGACCGCAGGTACGTATTACATTCAGCTTACGATTGAAGGCGAAGTAGGCACGATTGAATTGATCCCTGCATAATGGAAAACAGGCAATAAGGCAATAACGTTTGCAGTGAACGTGTTGCTCCAAAGTGTAACCGCTTTGGCTTAACCGAATTCTGTTCATATGGTTGGGTTGGAGTCAACAAAAAATGACTCCAACCCTTTTTAATTAAAGGCGAAATTTATGACTAAATATACTGAATTGGAATATCTGAAACTTTCCAAGTGGCGTAAATTCCTCTATAAAATTGCCTGCTTTTTCGTCGGGATCCCCGGTTGGTTCGTCAACCTGTTCAAAAAGATAGGTTCGGCGTTCAAAGATTTCGGAATCAGCGTCAAAGACGATTTTGTGGATATTTTCACCACTTTCAAAAACGGCGATTACAAAACCCGCTTATCCTTCGTTATAATGGGTTTCGGAAGTATCGCACGCGGACAGATATTGCGCGGCGTGCTCTTCCTCCTGTTTGAACTCGTATTTATCGTATATATGATTTTCTGGGGCGGATACTGGATCTCCATGCTTCCCTCGCTCGGAACGCAAGGAGCGATCAAGGAATACGATCCCATATACGATACGTACGTGACGACTTATTACGACGATTCGTTCAAAATTCTGCTCTACGGCATTCTGACGATATTCTTTATCGTGGCTTTCCTCTACACGTGGAGACTCAACGTAAAACAGAACGCCATTGCCGAAGAAATTTTGAAATCGGGAAAACCTTTGAAGGGGACGAAAGACGATCTCAAATCTTTGGTCGACGAGCAGTTCCATAAGACTTTGCTCGCCCTTCCTCTGACGGGTATACTCGTTTTCACCGTCATGCCCATGATCTTCATGATCCTCGTTGCGTTTACGAATTACAGCGGCGAATTCGACGGGAAAAACAACTTGTTCAGTTGGGTGGGGCTTGAAAACTTCAATCAGATGCTCGGCTGGTCGGCAGGCGGCGTAAACTACGCCGCAACGTTCGGCGAAGTTCTCGCATGGACGTTGATCTGGGCGTTCTTCGCAACGTTCACGAACTACTTCCTCGGCATGTTGGTCGCCATGATGATCAACAAAAAGGGGATAAGACTCAAAAAAGTTTGGCGTACCATTCTCATCGTCACCATAGCGGTCCCTCAGTTTATCTCCCTTTTGTACGTTTCCAAGATGTTTGCCCAAGACGGGCTCGTAAACGGTATGTTGCTAGACTGGGGCTGGATCGACAAGGCGCTGCCTTTCTGGACGGATTCCACGTGGGCAAGGGTGATGGTCATTGTGATCAACATCTGGATCGGTATTCCTTACCTCATGCTGATTGCGACGGGTATTCTCATGAATATTCCCCAGGATTTGTACGAATCGGCAAAAATCGACGGTGCAAACGCATTCCAGCAATATACTAAGATTACCCTTCCGTATATGCTGTTCGTAACGGGACCTTACCTTTTGACGAGCTTCATATCCAACATGAACAACTTTAACGTCATCTATCTTCTGACGGGTGGTGCACCCACGAATGCCGCGGCGCTTTCTCCCGGCGGGTCGCTCGGTTACACCGACCTTTTGATAACGTGGCTCTTCAAAATAGCTATAAACGACAGTAAGTTCTACATGGCTTCCGTCATCGGTATACTCGTATTCATAGTCGTATCGGTGATCTCGCTGATCGTTTACAGTCTGTTGCCGTCCACGAGAAACGAGGAGGATTTCCAATAATGAGTGAAATGAATCAATTAGAAACTCCCGAAGTGGAAAGCAAGCCAAAGAAAAGGCACATGGGGATTAAAACCCAAAGAGTGATCAGCAACACGATCATTCATATCCTTCTCGTGATCATGAGCGTCGTGTGGCTCGTACCCTTCGTATGTATCGTATTGCAGTCTTTCAGAGTGGAATCGACGTGGCAGGTCGGCTACATCGTGCCCCAGAAGTGGGGGTTTGACAACTATATCGCGCTTACGAAGACCGACTTCTTTACGTGGTATCTCAATACGTTTATCATCGCCGTTTTCACGGCTTTATTCCAAACGATCGTCGTTCTTTGTATGAGTTACACCCTCTCCCGTTTCAGATTTAGGGGCAGAAAGGGCTTGATGCGGTTCATGCTCATCATCGGAATGTTCCCCGGAATGTTGTCGATGATTATATTGTACCGCATATTAGCGGATTTACATCTCACGCAGGGAAACGCAGTTCCCGGGCTCATTCTCGTCTACGTAGCTTCTTCCGGTATGGGATATTACGTTTCCAAGGGGTTCTTCGATACGATTCCCAAATCTTTGGATGAAGCGGCAAGGGTCGACGGCGCAACGCGTATGCAGGTGCTCTTCAAGATTATTCTGCCCCTTGCAAAGCCGATCGTCATTTATACAATTCTCACGGCCTTCATGGCGCCTTGGGCGGACTTCGTATTTGCAAGATATATATCCATGAATACGTCTCAAGGTATGAACGTTGCCGTAGGTTTGTATAGCTGGCTCAACAAAGACCAAATAGCCGGTAAATACACGACGTTCTGTGCAGGCGGCGTTCTCGTCGCAATACCCGTAACCGTATTGTTCATGTTCTTACAGAAATACTACGTATCAGGCGTTACGGGCGGAGCCGTAAAGGGATAATTTAGGAGATAAAATATGGCAACTGTAAAATTGACAAACGTAAAAAAGATTTATGATAAACACGTAGTCGCCGTGCAAGATTTCAACCTTGAAATCGCCGATAAGGAATTCGTCGTATTCGTCGGACCTTCGGGCTGCGGCAAGTCTACAACGCTGCGTATGATCGCAGGACTGGAAGATATCAGCGAAGGGACCATTGAAATTGACGGCGAAGTCGTCAACGATCTTCAACCTAAGGACAGAAATATAGCGATGGTTTTCCAGAACTATGCGCTCTACCCGCACATGACCGTATACGATAACATCGCATTCTCCCTGCGCCTCAAAAAGACGCCCGAAGATATCGTTTACGACAAAGTTACAAAAGCGGCGGAAATACTCGGCATCACCGACTATCTTCTCCGTAAGCCCAAGGCTCTTTCAGGTGGTCAGCGCCAACGTGTAGCAATCGGCAGAGCTATGGTCAGAGATTCCAAGGTATTCCTCATGGACGAACCTCTTTCCAACCTTGACGCGAAGTTGAGAAACCAGATGAGAGCTGAAATCATTCAGCTCAGAGAAAAAATCGATACGACTTTCGTCTACGTCACGCACGACCAAACGGAAGCAATGACGCTCGGCGACAGGATCGTCATCATGAAGGACGGCTACATTCAACAGGTCGGCTCACCCATGGACGTATTTGAAAAACCCGTCAACCTCTTCGTGGCAGAGTTCATCGGCGCTCCTAAGATGAATATCATGGACGCTGAACTCATCGTTGAGGACGGAAAGTATTACGTCCATCTTCTCGGCGCAAAGATTCCCGTAGACGGTTTTAAGGGTGAATTACTCAAAGAAAGAAACGTCGCACCCGGCAAAATCAAACTTGGTATTCGTCCCGAACATCTTACGCTTACTGCTGAAAAGAGCGAGAAATCGTTTGAATGTCAACTTCAGGTAAACGAAATGATGGGTAGTGAGCTCCATCTCCACGTAGTTCTTTCAGACGGCGAAAAGATGATTGCAAGAATTCCCACGATCAACCTCGCGCCCGAACAGAGAGCAGGTCTCGTTGCAGGATGTACGTTCTGCATCACCGCAGAGGGGAAGGCGATGCACTTCTTCGACGCTGAGACTGAAAAGAATCTTATTTTCGATTGATGAATAACAAACGAATATCTACTCTTGGAGCGGCGATTTTTCGCCGCTCCTTGTTTTACTCTTTTTTTCAATTTTCGCAAAGTGCTGCATTTAGTTTGACAATTCCAGCCGAAAAAAAACGGCTCTTCCGAATTGAAAATCGGAAGAGCCGTCTGAAATATTGATTTGGCTCTGTCAAATCACTCGATTGATTTTTGACGGAAAAATACTGCGAAATACTGCGTATTTTGCTCAGTTACAGACCGCAGGGGGTATGCGCCATCGCAAAAGGCTTGTCTTTCTTGTATTTTTCTCGTCAATCCGCCGAAAATAAATTTCGGCTAAATCAATCGTTCTCTGTGACACAGCCATTTATTTTATTTTAATACTACGCTTGTCTGCGCTCCGAGCGTGAGCATGGTGCCTTCCAACTTAGCCGTATTCAAACCGATCGCCGCACGGATCACTGTGAATTCTATATCGGTAACCGCTGAAAGATCGACGGTTATTTCTTCCGTAGTGGTATTGTGAAGAACTGCTACCGTGTTTGAATGATACGTGGAAGTGAAACCGCCCAGGTTCGTACCGCTGAATTTCAACGCCTTGTACTCGCCGCGCGCGATTTCAGGGTTGGCGTTTCTTATCATGATAAGTTTCTTATAGTGTGTGTAAAGACTGCCGCTTTCACCTTTCTGATCGGCGACGGTACCGTTGATCTGGTTCATTTCGGGATAAGTTGCGCCAACGGGGTTTTTCACGGTATCCTCGTCTCCCCAACGCATGGCAAGTCGCCTGTCGGCGTCCGTCGTGGCTCCGCCGCGAGAACCCTTCAATCCGATTTCTTCGCCGTAATAGATATACGGAGAACCGCAGGAGAGCAACAGCAAATTCGCCGCAACGTACATCTGTCCGCTGGACAGGCTTAAAAATCCTGCGGCTCTGTCCATATCGTGGTTTGAAATAAATGGAAGTATCATTCCGTCGGGATTTACCGCTTGCACTTTATTTACGTAATTTTCAACGTAAGAGGTGTATACGTTCACGTTTCCGCTCTTAGCCGTATTAGCGATTTGCCCCGAAGGCTGAGACGTGGTGAAATTAAAGCAGTTTGTATAGGGAGCGTAAGTCTGCGTGATGGAATCGCTATCCCATACTTCGGCTACCGTGTAGACGTCGCTCTTTATCTCTTTAAGTGCTCCAACGTACCACTTCCAGAAATCAGCCGATTTTTTATTGTCGCCGTAATAAATATATTTTGCTGCATCGAATCGGAATCCGTCGATGCCGAGGTCGAGGTAGTACTTAGCCACGTCGAGCATCGTATCCCGCACGGCTTGATTGTCATAGTTGAGTTCGGGCATAGCTCCGTCAAAATTACATTCGTATTGAACGTCAGTTCCGCTGAGTTGGCTGAATTTTCTGCCCGAGGGCACCGGATCGCCGGCGGTATAGTAGGAATAGTAGTCGTAATAAACGTCATTGACATCGCCACGTCTTTGTGCTTGGCTAAAGTTGATAAACATCTGATTTTTAGTGCTCGTGTGATTAATGGGCAAATCGATTATGAGTTTTACGTTCCTTTCGTGGCAGAGTGCGATGAGGTCTTTGAGATCTTGTTCCGTGCCGAATTGACTGTCTACTTTATAATAATCGGTGACGTCGTATTTATGGTAGGTTGGAGAAGAGAAAATGGGCGTAAGCCAAATTCCCTCTACGCCAAGACTCAATCCCGAGTTGGGATCGCCGTCGTTGAGATAATCGAATCGGTTGATAATTCCTCTCAGATCGCCGATACCGTCGCCGTTAGAATCGGAAAACGAACCGACGAAAATTTCATAGAACACGCGGTTATTGTCATTCGTTACGTAAGAAGTATTCAAACTTTCGTCCCTTATATAAAGTTCTCCGTTTTCACTTTTTTCGGGTAAACTACCGCCGCAAGCGGAAAGCGCAAATAAGCAACCCAGCAAAGCGCAAGCAACTGAAAATTTTTTCATTTTTTTCCTCCGAATATATTTTGTTGCATATATATTATAGCAGAACGCCATCGTTTTGTCAATAGATAGATTTATTTGCGACGATATTTTTTAGTGCACCGCTTGAAAACAACCGAGAAAGTGAAGAACGCGTATGGAAAGGCTTTGCGCTTGCCCAAGCTCAATGAAACGATTTGTTTAGTTAAAACACCAAAAAATCCACAAGACGTTTACACAAAATTCTTGACATTAGTCGGTGCGGAATGCGCCGTTGACGCTGAAATTTCGACGAACGGTTTTGCTCCGGGACATATTTACAGCGCAGAGATTACGTTGAAATATAAGAACGTTGATCAAGTATTTCTGACGGTGAGCAGGAAAAACGACGACGGTAGCTACACCGAGATTGCCACGGATATATTCGTGAATTTGCCCGACGACGACGGCGTTTTCAGGGTTGACCTGAATAACGGATTCCGCGTTGCGGCGGGGGAGACGTACCTCTTTACGTTTGTCGGTTGCGTGGACGGGCTCTCGGTTTGCCATGACGTATGCTACGCCGTGATCGGCTACGGGCGATAGAATGGCAACGCAGGAAATAGGAAGAAAAGGGTCGATAGAGCGGTTAGCCTATCGGCTCTTTTTATAATACGAGCACAACGAAAAAGGCAGGCGTTGCGCCTGCCTTTCAGTGGAACGTCGTCCTTGCGTTGCTTGGATCAAATTGATTTTTTCCTATAAAATTATATAAAATTAATCATGATCATGACGATACTCATGACCGACAGACCGATCCCGAGCAAACGATTCATCGTCTTTGCGGAAGCTTTGTTCGCAAATTTAGCAGTAGCCAACGCGCCGACGAGGGTAAAGGCGATACACATGAGAAGTATCCATATATCCGTGATTCCGCCGCCGATGACGAAGTGGGACACCGCACCCGTAAGGGCGGTGAACGACATGATGAATACGCTCGTGCCGACCGCCGTTTTCAGCTCGTAGCCGAGCACGCTCACGAGCATGAGCAACATCATCATGCCGCCGCCTGCACCGACGAATCCGCAGATAAGTCCGATGACCATGCCGCACAGCACGGACAAAATCGCCGCCTGTTTCTTGCTTCGGGTTTGGTTGCTCTCCTTTGCCGACATGACGGGACGGAAGATGAATTTCAGCCCAACGAACAGGGTCATAAACATGGAGAAACCGCCCATGGTCGACGAGGGCAACAGGGAGGCGAGGAGGCTCCCGACGAAGGTGAACACCAACACGCTGACGAGCATAATCACCCCGTTTTTGATATCCAGATTTTTGTTTTTGCCGTAGGTAAGGGCGGAAGCGGCAGAGGCAAGCACGTCGGAAGCGAGCGCGATCCCGACCGCCTCGTAGGGGGCCACGCCCAAGAAGGTGATGAGCATGGGGGCGATGACCGCCGCCGCGGAGAGTCCGGCAAGCCCGGTCCCGAATCCCGCGCAGAGCCCGGCGATCAGGCAAACGAGAATTTTAATAAAAATATCCATAATTCGACACTCCTTATCCCAAGAGTTTATGCAGAAGGAAAAACAGGGACGCCGTCTCTTCCTCCGTTAGATTTTCAAACATGGGCGCGAGGGTTGCCCGTACGACGGCGTTACGCTCGTCAAGCGCCCGTTCGCCCTCTTCCGTCAGGCGTATGATCACCTTTCTTGCGTCGCCTTCGTGATTTTCACGCCGTATATACTTTTTGCCTTCCAACGTGTTCAGAGCCCTCGCGATCCGCGCGGTGGAAACGTGCATACGTTTTGCAAGATTGCCTGCGGTCACGTCCGTCCTTCCCTGTACGAGGCGCAACATGACGTACGTCCCCTTATATCCGTCTTCGAGCATACCCAACAGCGTGCGCCAGTTCTTTCCCTGACAAAGCGTCCGCATCTGATTTTGTATCGCAGAATATTCCATATCCCTATCTCCCATTTTGCTAACGGTGTTAGCATTATAGCACGAACGAGAGGGAATGTCAATAAAACGACGGGGGGAAGTCTGTGAAAAAAGGGTTAAATTATGACGATGAAAAGATGAAAAACGCGGCGAGCGAAAGGGGACTTTCGCTCGCCGCACAGCAAGTCGTTTTCCTTATGCGTAACCGTACCGTTTTCGATAGGCAAGGAAGAAGGTGAGGGCGGTGACGAAGGAACAAAATTCGGTGGCAAACATCGCGCACCAAATGCCGTCTACGCCCGACAGGGCGGGGAGTAAGAGGACGAAGAGGACCTGAAACACGACCGCGCGCAGGAAGGAAAGGATCGCGGAAAGGGCGCCGTTGTTGAGCGCGGTGAAAAATCCCGAGGAGTAGATGGTAATGCCCGAAAAGATAAACGAGAAGGAGAAAATTCGGAACGCGTAGACGGTCAGATCGAACAACTCCGCGTCGTACCCCACGAACAGTTTAGCAAGGGGCACGGCAAGTAATTGCGCCAGTCCGCTCAATATCACGCCGGAACTCCCCATGAGGATCATGCTTTTCTTGAAAACGTTTTTAAGCTCCGTGCGGTTGTCCGCGCCGTAGTTGTAACCGATGATGGGCGCGCTCCCGATGGAATAGCCGATTTCAATCGCCAAGAAGATGAATTGTACGTACATCAGAACACCGAACGCCGAAACGCCGTCCTCTCCAAGGTATTTCATGAGCTGGAAATTGTACAGCATCCCCACGAGCGAGGATGCGATATTCGTCAGAAATTCCGAAGCCCCGTTGCCGCATGCTTGGAGAAGGGGTTTGATTTCGAGTTTCGTCTTCGTCAATCGGAGCAGACTGTCGTTTTTGCGCAGGAAGTAAACGAGGGGAATGACGCCGCCAAGCACTTGCCCGATGCCCGTCGCAAGTGCCGCCCCTGCGACGCCCCATTGCAATACGGCGACGAACAGCGCGTCCAACACGGCGTTCGTGCAGCCTGCGGCGATCGTGACGGCAAGACCCATTTTGGTTTTTTCCGCCGCCGCCAAAAAGCTTTGGAAGATGTTTTGCAACATGAACGCGCTCGTGAATGCAATGGTGATCCTGCCGTACGTAACGCAATGCTCCATCATGCCGTCGCTCGCACCGAGTAAGTTTGCAATGGGTTCTACGAAGATCTCTCCAAACATGGTCAAGGACAGCCCGAGAATGACGGCGAACAGGATGATCATGGAGAAGACGCGGTTGGCTTTTTCTCTGTCGTTTTCGCCCATGATTTTGGAGACGAGCGCCGTACCGCCCGTGCCCAACATGAACCCTACGCCGCCCAACATCATGATGAAGGGGTAGATAAAATTGATTGCCGCAAAGGGGGTGTCGCCCACGAAGTTGGAGATGAACAGTCCGTCGATGACGGCGTAAACAGACGTCACGATCATCATAAAGACGGACGGTAAAACGAAGCGAACGAGTTTTTGATAGGTGAAATGATCGGAAAGTTGAATTCTCACAATTTTCTAAAAAAGTACGCTCAATCATTCCCGGAATAATCGAGCGCACTCGACGTCTTATCGACTATGGGCGGTCTCCGCCCGACCGCTGCGGCGGTCAGTCCTCCGACGAGTATTTGTAGTAGGTACGATATAGTATATAGATTTCTTCTCCGTATGTCAAGCAATCTTGCCGCGGTAAATGAAAAACGCATCGAAGGTTGGGAAATAGGGTGGAATTTTTTGAAAATGCTAACTTTCTAAACTTGCATTTTCCCGTTTTTTATGATATAATAAAGAAAATTCTACGGACTTGAACGAAAACGAGTCTTAAAAACGCTATTTTTTGAGAGGACGCTATGAGAAAATTCGACACGAAAGTACAGTATTTGAAGTACAAAGTATTGCGAGAGGTGGCAAAGCACGCTTGGGCGGACACCTTATACGACGCTCTTTTGGATATTCCCAAGGACATCGTGCCCGGCAAACAGCCTACCATGCGCTGTTGCGTGTATAAGGAACGGGCGATTCTCGGGGAAATGGTCAAAGTGTGCATGGGCGGAGACAAGGATTTCAAACATCCCATCACCGTCATCGATATCGCCTGCGACGAGTGCCCGGTCGGCGGCTACGAAGTCACCAACGCCTGTCGCGGCTGTATGGCGCACCGTTGCGAAGACGTGTGTAAAAAGGGCGCAATTTCCTTCGACAAAAATCACGTGGCGCACATCGATAAGTCCAAGTGCGTCGAGTGCGGTCTCTGTGCAAAAGTGTGTCCGTACACCGCCATCGTCTGCCGCAAGCGCCCCTGCCAAAACGCCTGCAAGGTGAAGGCAATCTCCAAAAACGAAGACAGCGCAGCCGTCATCAATCAGAACAAATGCATCTCCTGCGGCGCGTGCGTCTATCAATGCCCCTTCGGCGCGATCATAGACAAGTCGTATATCCTGCAAGTCATCGACCTTCTCAAAAAGAGTCAGGGGGGAGAAAACTACAAAATGTACGCCGTCGTGGCGCCGTCCATTTCCAGTCAGTTCGTCTACGCGAAGCTCGGTCAAGTCATTTCGGGCATCAAGCAACTCGGCTTCCATACGGTGGTCGAAGCGGCGCTCGGCGCGGACATGGTATCCGCATCCGAGGCAAAAGAGCTTGCGGAAAAGGGATTTCTGACCAGCTCGTGTTGCCCCGCATTCGTGGAATTTATCGAAAAGAATTTCCCTGCGATGAAGGAGTACGTGTCCCACAATCTGTCCCCGATGGCGACGATCGCCAGATACATCAAGAGCAAGGCGCCGAACGCCAAAATCGTATTCATCGGGCCTTGCACCGCCAAGAAAGCGGAAGTGGCGAAGGAGAGCGTGCAACCGTATATCGACGCGGTGTTGACGTTCGAGGAATTGCAGGCGCTCTTTGACAGCAAGGACTTGGATATCACCACGCTCGACGAGGACGTTTTGGACAACGCCTCCTACTTCGGCAGAATTTTTGCGCGTTCGGGTGGGGTTTCCGATGCGATTGCGCAGGCGTTGAAGGAGCAGGGGCTCGACTTTGATTTGAAAGCTTGCGCCTGCGACGGCATCGAGGCTTGCAAGATCGCGCTGTTGAAAAAGAGTAAGGGCGTGCTGGACGCCAACTTTATCGAAGGCATGGCGTGCGTAGGCGGTTGTATCGGCGGCGCAGGGTGTTTGACCCACGGAGAAAAGAACAAAGCCGAAGTGGATAAATACGGCAAGGAAGCGTCTGAGAAAACGATTGCCGATGCCATTCGGATTTTACAGTAACAGCGAAAGCGTCCTCGGTTAAAATTCGAGGGCGTTTTTTGACGTTTCGGAAAATTTGTGATACAATAAAAGATAGAGGAAGACAAGATGAAAACGGAACGAATCAAAATCGATGGGATCCCTGCGACGGTGTGGGGCGAAGGAAGCGATCGGGTATGGATCGCCGTCCACGGCAATCTGTCCCACAAGGAGGACGAAGTCGTGCGCCTTCTCGCGGAAGCCGCGACGGAAAGGGGGTATGAGGTACTGAGCTTCGACTTGCCCGAACACGGCGAGCGTAAGGGAGATCCGACCTACTTATGCAAGGTCCAAAACTGCGTTCGGGATTTGAAGACCGTTTTGGCGTATGCAAAAGCAAATTTTCGGGAGATGAATCTGTGGGCGTGCAGTATGGGCGCATACTTCAGCCTGTTGGCGTATCGTGACGAGCCTATCGAGAAATGCCTCTTTCTTTCGCCTGTTGTGGATATGCTGACGATTATCGAAAACCTGATGGCGTGGAGCTGCGTGACGGAGTCCATGTTGCAGGAAAAACGAGAGATTCAAACGGATTTTGGGCAGACGCTGTACTGGGATTATTACGAGTACGTGAAGGAAAATCCGAACACCCGTTGGGACAAGCCTACTTCGATTTTATACGGGAGTCGGGATATGATGCAGGCGGAAACGATCGTTCGCGCTTTTGCGAAAGAGTTTGGTTGCGCGTTGTCGATTCTAAAAAACGGCGAGCATTTCTTCCATACGCAAGACCAGCTTGATTGTTATCAAGCGTGGTTGCGAGATCAACTTTGAACCATCGTTTGTAACAAGTTCACAAAGTCGCTGTCGCTCCTCGCACGAACCGAGGGTTCGAGTCAATCGGGGTTCACAACGCAATCCAAGCCCCAAATCTGGACGATCAGGGGGCCTGCCGCGTAAAGCGGCAGAGCGTCGTCGCTGTCGCTCCTCGCACGAACCGAGGGTTCGAGTCAATCCTGATCTACAACAAAACAGACATACCGTGAAGGTATGTCTGTTTTGTTGGTGGACGATCAGGGACTCGAACCCTGGGCCCATTGATTAAGAGTCA
>JAGAJI010000043.1 GCA_017626135.1 Clostridia bacterium
CAAAAGCGATTATTTTTTCAGGAATACTTGACAAAGGGACTGCGCTGTGCTATAATTTTCGTATATTCGCAAAAAAGGAGTATCGTAAAATTGAAAGTATATTTAAGCAGAACGTTTTTCAAACCGGCGCTCGTCGTATCGAGTATCCTCTTCGGCTTCGCGTTCCTGCTCTTCCTGATCCTGACGATCGCGTGTTATCACGTCTTTTTGCTGCTCGTGTTGCTCGCAATCGCGGTCGCGTACGGGGTAACGGTCTTGCTCGCGTACCTGTTTTCCAAATCGGAAAAGTACTATTTGCAGGAAATCGAAGGGGGACTGGAAATCCGTTTTCCCAAAATCAATTCCGACCACGGCTTCATCAAGATGCCGTACAAGGTGCTCGTCGGGTTCGAGTTCTTCCCCATGAAGTCCAAGGAGGCTTGGCGCAACCTCGTCACGAATTGCGTCGTGCCCGAGTGTGTTTACGTTACCTATATCAATCCGCGCGGGAGAAAGGTGACCGAACTGATGGGGTATATCACGAGAGACGACGTGGAAGCGTTGGCGCAAAGATACGGCGTGAGCTTTACGCTCAACTGACGAAAATTGTAAATTCGGGCATACCATGTATGCGACGAATAAAAAAGGAGTATTAAAATGATTGGTTTTATCGTAGGCATTTTGCTGTTTTTTGCTGCCGTAACAGGGTTTGGCGTTGCCGTATATTTTTCGGCGAGAAAGCGCAAAAACAAGACGTATTCTCTTATCGGCGGCATCGTCGGCGGCGTGTTCGCGCTGTTGCTTTTGCTCATTCCGTCCAGCTTCCATACCGTGCAAGCGGGGGAAGTGGCGGTCGTCAAGCATTTGGGAAAGGCGGAGAACGTGCGCACGGCGGGTACGTATTTTGATTTCTGGCTCACCGAAACGTATGAAATTTACGATGCGAAAGTGCAGAACTTGGAAATTTCCGCGCAGGCGTATTCCAAGGACGCGCAGACGATGGATATTTCCATGACGGTGCAGTATCAGATCAACGCGACGAAAGTCATTGAAATTGCGAACAAGTACGGCACGAACACGGTGCTTGAAAACCGTATTCAGAGCATCGCGACGGAGAAGGCGAAGTCGAATTTGTCCTCCTACTCGGCGATGGAGATTATCGAAAAACGTTCTTCCATTTCCCCGCAGGTCGAGAAACTGATCAAGGAAACGGTGGACGACGAATATTGCGTGGACATCGTAGCCGTCGTGCTGACGAACATCGATTTCTCCGACGCGTTCGAACAGACGGTCGAGGACAAGATGATTGCGGAGCAGGAAAAGCTCAAGGCGCAGTACGAAAAGGAAACGGCGATCATCAACGCGGAGAAGGAGTTGGAAGTGGCGAAACTCGCCGCGGAAGCACAAATCGAAGTGTCGAGAGCGGAGGCGAGAGCGTTGCAGCTCAAATCGGTGGAAGTGGCGAGAGCGCTCGGATTCACCATTCTGGAAAAGGAAGTGAAGGACGAAAACGACGTTGTGACTTCGGTGGAGTACACCATTGATTTCACGGGCAAGAGCGCGGACGAGGTGAAGTTGATCACCGAGTATCTCAAATACATAGAATATCTTTCCAAGTGGGACGGTAAGCTTCCTTCCGTGGTAACGGGGGATTCGGCGACGGTGATGATCCCTGCGCCCACCGATCCGACGGAGAACACGCAAAACTAAAACGGGCATACCAGGTATGCGATGAACGAAAAAGCGGGACGGCGTAAGTCGTTCCGCTTTGCTTTTTTTATTTGATCGTCGACAAAGAGTTGACAAAAAAGCAGAAAATATACTATAATAAATATAGACGGGTTTACACCTTTCAACTATCATAGACAGAGGAAGAAGATATGGAAATTGTGTTATTAACGGCACTCGGCGTGGGCGGAGCGACCGTCCTCGGCGCAGGCGTCGGGTTTATATTCCGCAAAGCGTCGCATAAGTTCAGCGATATCGTGCTCGCGTTTGCGGCAGGCGTCATGCTTGCGGCGGCGGTGCTCGGACTCATCGTGCCCTCGATTGAATACGGTATGGACTTCGGTGCGGGATGGGCGCTCGTGATGACGGTAGCCGGCGTGTTTGCAGGCGCGGTATGCCTGAATCTAATCGATAAGCTGGTGCCGCATTTGCATAAGCTGGCGTCGCCCGATATCGAAGAACACGAAAACAATGAAAAACTGAACAAAGTTCTGCTGTTCGTGCTCGCAATCGCCATTCACAATCTGCCCGAAGGCATCGCGGCGGGCGTAGGGTTCGGCTCGGGGAACACGGCGGAGGCGCTCCTGATCGCAGGGGGAATCGCGTTGCAAAATATTCCCGAAGGCATGGTCATCATCGCGCCCATGCTCGCGGCGGGATTGAGTTCCAAAAAGACCTTCTTTTACGCGGCGTTGACGGGCTTGGTGGAAGTGGTCGGCACCTTCATCGGGTACTTCGCGGTGAGCATTTCCACGGCGATTTTGCCCTTCATGCTTGCTTTTGCAGGGGGTACGATGCTGTACGTGATCAGCGACGAAATGATTCCCGAAACGCACGCGCACGGCTCGGAACGGGGGGCTACGTACTCCCTTCTGATCGGGTTTTGTCTGATGCTTATATGCGACGTCCTGTTGGGGTGATTTTCAAAAACGGGCATACCATGTACGAGATGAATTAAAAAACGACGGGTTTCCGTCGTTTTTGCTTTATAAAATTCCCCGCTTTTACACAAAATGCGAAAAAGAGGGGGGCAGGTATGCGTTCAGGGAGTAGAAAGGGGGAAAATTCATTCATCAAAGGGGCGGCGTGGATCGCCGCAGGGGGCTTTGTGGCGAAGGTGATCGGCGCGCTGTATCGGATTCCGCTCACCAACCTCATCGGCGGCAAGGGCTTGGGGCTGTATCAGCTCGTCTATCCCGTCTATTGTCTTTTGTTGACGGTGTCGGCGACGGGGATCCCGTCCTCGATCGCCAAGCTCACGGCAGAGCGGATCGCGCGCGGCGAGAACGATCGGGCGGTATTGAAAACGGCAATGAAGTTGTTCGTGCTCATCGGGCTGACGGGCTCGTTGGTCATGGTGCTCGTGGCGCCGTGGCTTGCGAAAATGCAGGGGAGCGAAGGGGTATTGAGTGGCTATTACGCGTTGGCGCCGTCGGTATTGTTGGTGTCGGCAATCTCCGTCTTTCGGGGTTGGTTCCAAGGCCGAAACCATATGTTCCCGACCGCGCTTTCGGAAGTGACGGAACAGCTTGTGAAGGTGGGCGTGGGGTTGCCGCTCGCGTATTTTTTTCGTGACGACGTGGAAAAGGCGGTGGTCTATCTCCTGCTCGCGGTGTCTGTCTCCGAGCTCGTCACCCTCGTGATTATGGCGGTACTTTATCGGCGTGAAAAGCGGGGAGAACTGGGAAACGAAGGGGGCAGGGTCGAGATGAAATCCGTTTTGCGGTTGAGTATCCCCGTCACGCTCGGCTCGATTTTACTGCCGCTGTCGGGGCTTTTGGACAGCGTGTTGGCACCGCGGCTGTTGAGCGCGTACGCAAGCGACGCGGTGACGTTGTTCGGACTGTTTTCGGGCGGGGCGGTGACGGTGGTGAACCTGCCGGTGTCGGTGTGTTACGGGATCGCGGCGGCGAGCGTGCCACGGGTCGCAATGGTGACGGAGGGTCGGCGCAGACGGGTGTTATCGTCGCTCGGGTTGACCTTGCTCGTCGGGGGCGGGAGTGCGTTGGGACTGTACTTGTTTGCGGAGCCTGCGGCGAAGATCATATTCCGCAGTTTAGAGGGCGAGGAGTTGGAGACGCTGATCGGGCTGATCAAGGCGTTCTCGGTAAGCGCGATGACGCTCTCGGCGGTGCAGACGCTTTCGGCGTGTCTGACGGCGCAGGGCAAGCCGCAATACGCGGCGATCTCCATGGCGCTTGCGATGCTCGTGAAGACGGCATTATACGTTTTTTGGCTCCGCGACCCGACAATTTCCGTTTTCGGGTTAGCATATGCAACAAATATCGCGTACGCAGTTGCTTTTTTCCTGAATTTGTTGTATAATTTAAGGGTGGCGACCCCCAACCGAGGTCCAGGGAATCATTCCCCGGCGCAGTTGTAAGGGTGCGGAGCCCTTACCGAGGTGTGGAGCAGAGCTCCACCGCAACGGAGTTGCGTAGCTGCCCCACTTAAAGCAAGCGTAGCTTGCGTTCCAACGCCGCAGGCGTTCCTTCGCTCGCAGAGCGAAACATCGAACCCACTAAAAGCGAACGCAGTTCGCGCCCCAACCGCGGAGCGGTTCCATCGCTGCAAGGTGAAATCGGACCCACTTAAAGCAACCGAAGGTTGCGTTCCTTCGCTCGCAGAGCGAAACCGAACCCACTTCGTCGCTTGAAGAGCGAAACAAAATAAAAGTACAACTTACAGAAATTAACGTACAGGAGAAATGAATATGATTACGGTGATCGGACTTGGCGTACAAAAAGGCGACGTAACGAAGCGTGGCGAGGAATTGATTTTGCATGCCGCAAAAAACGGCGTGCCCATTCTCGTCCGCACGGCGAATACGACTTCCTACCAAACGGTGGCGGAGCTCGGCGTGCCCCACGAATGCTTGGACTACGTTTACGAAAATAGTCGCAACTTCGCTACCCTCGCCAAAAATTTGGCGAAAGCCGTCGTAGAGCGCGGCGACGACGCCGTCTATCTCGTCGACGGCGCGGCGACCGAGGATAATTCCGTCAAGGCGCTTATCAAGCGCAGGCGGGGCAAGATCCGAATCATCGACGGCGTGTCCAAAACCACCGCCCTCGTCCGCGCGGCGGGATTCGTCGGCTGTTCGTATACGGCGGTGTCCGCATACGAACTCGTCGAACGTGCGAAGGCAGGGAATCTGAGCCTCCCCCTCGTCGTCTACGATCTCGACGATCGGGCGCTTGCGAGCGATACCAAACTCGTGCTGGGCGACCTCTTCGGCGAGGAGACGACGGTGCAATACATTCGCGGCGGGAAATCGAAAAAAATCTCCCTATTCGAGCTTGATCGGCAGAAGGAATACGACTACACCTCGGCGGTGGCGATCGAGGAAATTGCGCTCTTGGAAAAACAGCGGTTCACCCTCGACGATCTGAAAGAGATCGTCGTGCGACTCCGTAAGCCCGACGGCTGTCCTTGGGATCGGGTGCAGACCCCCGAGAGTATCAAGATGTCCGCCGTGGAAGAGGCGTACGAGCTCGTCGACGCCATCGACCAAAAGGACGACGAAAAAATCCTCGAAGAGACGGGGGATATCCTGTTGCAGACGGTGTTCCACGCTGTTATGAAGGAGGAAACGGGCGCGTTCGATTTGACGGACGTGCTGACGGGAATTTGCCGAAAACTCATCACGCGGCATACCCATGTATTTGGTGAGGATAAAGCGAAGGACGGCGAGGCGGCGCTTTCGGTGTGGGAAAAGAACAAGATGACGGAGAAGGGGCAAGTCACCTTTGCGGACTCCGTCAACGACGTGCCCAAGTGCTTCCCTGCGGCGATGCGCGCGCAGAAAATCGGAAAGAGAGCGAGCAAGGCGGGCATGGATTTCGCGAGCGTGGACGATGCGGCGAAACGCATTTCCAAGGAGCTGGACGAGTTCTTCCAAGCCTACAAGGCAGGGAACGCCACGGAAGCGGAAAAGGAGATCGGCGACGTCTTATTCGCGGCGGTGAACGTGGGCAGAAAGGCGGGATGCGATTGCGAGAAGGCGCTCAAAGAGAGTGCGGAACGCTTTGCGGCGCGATTCACTCGCGCGGAGGCGCTGGCGCTTGCCGACGGTAGAACCGTCACGGAGCTTTCCGAAGCCGAGTGGGACGGCTATTACCGCAAAGCGAAGGCGGAAATCGAGAAACGAGGGGGGCAGGTATGCGATTAACGCCCGTTCAGGTCGGGAATATCCAAATTGAAAACAACGTGTTTTTAGCTCCCTTGGCAGGGTATACCAACTACCCCTTCCGCCGCATTTGCAAGCGGTACGGCGCCGGGCTTTGCTACACGGAAATGGTCAGCGGCAAGGGGCTCAAATACGGGAGTGAGAACACGGAAGAGTTGCTCTATACGGATGGGCAAGAAGGAATTTGCGCCGCGCAGATTTTCGGGAGTGACCCCGATATCCTGCGCGCGGCGTGCGAGCACGAGAAGATGCAACCCTTCCCCATCGTGGATATTAACATGGGTTGCCCCGTACCCAAAATCTACAAGAACGGCGAGGGGAGCGCGCTGTTGGAAGATCCCCGTTTGGCGGAAAACATCGTCAGGGAATGCGTGAAGAGCGGCAAGATCATCACCGTCAAATTCCGCATCGGGATTACGGATAAAACTCTGATCACGACCGAGTTTGCCAAGCGAATGGAGGGGGCAGGTGCGAGTTTAATCACCGTTCACGGCAGAACGAAGGAGAAAATATACGCAGGCGAGGTCAATTTTCAAGAGATTGCGGCGGCGAAAAGGGCGGTGAAAATCCCCGTGATCGCCAACGGCGGCGTATTTTCAAACGAGGATGCGGAAAAATTGATGGCGGAAACGGGCGCGGACGGGGTCATGGTGGCTCGGGCGGCGCTGTTCGATCCGCAAATCTTTTGCGATCTGACGGGAAAAGCGCGTACGAGTCGGCTAAAAATGTTCGAAGATCAGCTCAAATGGACGGAGCAGGTATGCGACGAACGATTCACGGTCGTATTTATGCGCAAGATGGCGGCGTTCTACGTGAAGGGCACGCGAGGCGCGGCGGCGTTCAAGGAACGGCTGTTTCGAGCGCAGACGACGGAAGAGATTTTGTCGATTGCAAGAGAAATCTGGAAGGAGTAATGCTATATAAATAAGCAGACGAGAATAATACAAACCTGCCGCAAGGGGTACCTTTTCGGCATCTTCCGCCAAATATGTTCTTATTGTACGTCCAGTACAACTGCGCCCATCTTTGCCAAAATCTGCTCGAAAAACCACCCCTTGCGGTGCTTTGCAATTTTGTCGCGAGCTGATTTTAGGGGAAGGTAAGGCGAAAACGTAGTCCATACCCGACGTATGGACGAGGCTTTCAACGCAAGATTACACAAAATCAGCCGCGAAAAATCAGATTCGTATTATTCTCGTCTGCTTAGGGATAGAGAGATTGAGTTCGCCATATTTGGTTTGGAACGTGCGTTTATAATAACC
>JAGAJI010000044.1 GCA_017626135.1 Clostridia bacterium
CGAAATTTTGTTTTTCCGCTTAATCACCGCTCAAAACGGGTATAAATCTACGAAAGGGGATTTTCTCCCAACATTTTTTCCAAAAGGGCTTGAAAACGCTTGGTTTTTCAGGCGAAATATAGTACAATATATAGTGAATCTTAATGATGTAAAATGGCGTAATGCGGTCCTTTCCTTTTTTGTTGGAAAGCATTTGCAAAGGCTATTTTCCCCTAAAATAAATCGAATGGAGTTTTTCTGATGGGATTGATTAAATTTTTAATGAGTGGCGACGCGAGAAGAAGTTTGAGAAAGCTCAACAAAATGGCGGATCAAGTGGAGGCTTTGGAGCCCAAATATCAAGCCATGGACGATGAAACGCTGAAAGGGCAGACTGCCGTCTTCAAAGACCGTCTTGCCAAAGGCGAAACGATGGACGATATCCTCTACGACGCGTTTGCGGCTCTTCGCGAAGCGTCCAGACGTGTGCTTGGTATGCGTCACTTCCACGTGCAGATCATCGGTGGTATCTGTTTGCACCAGGGACGTATTGCGGAAATGCGTACGGGCGAAGGGAAAACCCTCGTTTCCACCCTGCCTGCTTACCTCAACGCCTTGACGGGCAAGAGCGTGCATATCGTCACGGTCAACGATTATCTTGCAAAGCGTGACGCCGAGTGGATGGGAAAGGTACACAAGTTCATGGGCTTGACCGTGGGCGTAGTCGTACCCGGTATGACGGACGATCAGAAGCGGGAAGCGTACAAGTGCGACGTCGTATACGGGACGAATAACGAATTTGGGTTCGACTACCTTCGTGACAATCTCAAAACCGACCTGAAAAAGATGGTACAGCGGGATCTGACGTTTGCCATCGTCGACGAGGTGGACTCCATTTTGATCGACGAAGCGAGAACGCCTTTGATCATTTCCGGACAAGGGGAGAAGTCCTCGCAGCTTTACGAGCAGGTAGATAAGTTCGTGCGCACCCTTTCGGGCGGGTTTGACGACGAGCTCAAAGACGCACAGGAAGCGGCACAAGAGGCGCTTCGTGCGGACAAGAAGAACAAAAAGAAGAAAAAGGTGGTAGACGACGAGGACAACGAGGAAGACTTCGTGGACTACACCAAGATGACTTTGGAAGAACAGGCGAACTACGAGGCGGAACTTGCGGAGAAGCGCGCGGCGGCTTTGGCGGCGGCGCCCACGGGCAAGAAGACGTTGGCGGCGCAGAAGGACTGGGACTATATCATCAACCGCAAGGACAAGACGGTAGAGCTCACCGACAGCGGCGCGAGAAAGGCGGAAAAGTTCTTCCACATCGACAATATTGCAGAGCTCGAACACGCCGACCTCAACCACCACATTCAGCAGGCGTTGAAGGCGCATAAGCTCTTTAAGCTGGACGAAGACTACATCGTCAAGGAAACGGACAAGGGCATGGAAGTCGTCATCGTCGACGAGTTTACGGGGCGTCTGATGGATGGACGTCGTTACTCCGACGGTTTGCATCAGGCAATCGAAGCCAAGGAAGGGGTGGAAATCCGTAGCGAAAACAAGACGTGGGCGACCGTTACCTTCCAAAACTATTTCCGTCTGTACAAGAAACTTTCGGGCATGACGGGTACGGCGAAGACGGAAGAGGCGGAGTTTAGAACCATCTACTCCCTCGACGTTGTGGAAATCCCCACCAACCGTCCCATTCAGCGTGTGGACTTGCCCGACAGAGTCTATTCGACGCTCGAAGGCAAGAAGCGTGCGATCGTGGAAGAAATCATGAAGCGCCACGAGAGCGGTCAGCCCATCTTGGTGGGTACGTCCTCGGTCGATAAGTCCGAAGAAATTTCCCGTTTGCTCAGAAGAAACGGCGTAAAACACAACATTTTGAACGCAAAGAACCACGAACGCGAAGCGGAAATCGTCGCGCAGGCAGGTAGATTCGGCGCCGTGACCATTTCCACGAACATGGCAGGTCGTGGTACGGATATCTTGCTCGGCGGTAACCCCGAATATCTCGCAAAGAAACGTCTTCGTGAAGAGGGCTACGAGCACGACGATATCGATCTTGCGATGAGTATGTATATCACGGACGTGAGCGACGATATTTTAGCGCTCCGCGAAAGATACAAGACGGTCTACGAATACTACAAAAAACAGACGGACGAAGAAAAGCAAAAGGTCATCGAAGTGGGTGGTCTTTGTATCATCGGTACCGAGCGTCACGAATCCCGTCGTATCGACAACCAGCTCCGCGGTCGTGCCGGTCGTCAGGGGGATATCGGTATGTCCGTGTTCTTCCTCTCCTTGGAGGACGACCTCGTCATGCGTTTCGGCGGCGACAGAATGAAGAGTTTGTATGCGATGTTCAAGCTCGACGACGACACCTGTTTGGAATCGAGAATGCTCTCGGGCGGGATTGAGAACGCACAGAGAAACATTGAAGGCAGAAACTTCGGAATCCGTAAGAACGTCTTGCAGTACGACGACGTCATGAACAAACAGCGTATCGTTATGTACGAAGAACGTATGAACGTGCTCCGCGGCGGCGACGTACACGAACAGATCCTCAAATATATTCCCGACTACGTAGCGGAAGTGCTCTCCTCGGCGGTCAACGTGGAATCCATGCCCGAACTTTGGAATGAAGTGGAACTGAACGAGGCGTTGGAAGCCAAAGTGCTCCCCGAAGGCACCAACTACGTGACGCGTGAAAGATTGATGAAGTGGGATTACGAGCTTGCGCTCAAGAAGATTTCCCAGAAGGTAGAAAAGGAATACGAAAAGAAGATTGAAGATCTCAAAGCGCTCGGCGTGGACTTCCATGCGATCGAACGCCGCGTGCTCCTCATGACGGTAGACAGAAACTGGATCGATCACATCGACGCAATGGATCAGTTGAGAAAGGGGATTTCCCTCCGCGCGTACGGGCAGGTAGACCCGATCATTTCCTACAAGAAGGAAGGGTACGATATGTTCGACGAAATGATCGCGCGTATTCAGCGCACGACGATCAGTACCCTGTTGAAGGTGAAGATCGAGATCCAGCCCCCTCAGCCCGTGCAAGCGGTGAACGCGGCGCCCAAAGCGCCCGAACAGCCGCAGGCAAAGCCGCAGGAAAGACCGGCAAACCGTCCTTTCCGCCGTCAGATGCCCGTTTCTCTCATGAATATGTCCTCCTTCCGTTCGGCAAATCAACCTGCGCAGGAGAAGTCCACCGAAGATAAGAAAGACAACGAGTAAGGAATTTATATGTTCAAAGCTGATGATTACAGATTCAAAATACAGGGTATGCGTGAGGTGCTCAAAGAGGCGGAATACGCCCTCGATATCGAGCATCTTCGCCCCCGTCTCGCCGAACTTGAAAAGGAGCAGGAAAGCCCCGAAGTTTGGCAGGATTTAGAGCGTTCCACCAAAATCGGGCGTGAAATTTCCGCCATTCGCGGAAAGATCACCGCGTACGAAAAGGGTGCGACGGCGCTTTCGGACGCCGAAGACGTCGTGGACCTCATCGAGGAGACGGAGGACGAAAGTCTGATCCCCGAGCTCGACGGTATGCTTTCCGTGGCGGAGAAGGATATCGAGGATATGCGTATTCGCGCTATCTTGAAGGGACCCTACGACAACCACAACGCCATGCTCAGCCTGCACGCAGGCGCGGGCGGTACGGAGGCGTGCGACTGGTGTCAGATGTTGTACAGAATGTACTGCCGCTATTGCGAAAAGATGGGCTTTAAGGTATACGAGCTCGACCGCGAACCGGGCGACGGCGCCGGGTACAAGAGCGTGGACTTCCGCGTGGAAGGGGAAAACGCATACGGGTATTTGAAAGCGGAAATGGGCGTGCACAGACTCGTGCGTATCTCTCCCTTCGACGCCAACAAGCGCAGACAGACCTCCTTCTGTTCACTCGAAGTAATGCCCGAAGTGGAGGACGACAACGAAGTGGAGATCAACGACGACGATATCCGCATCGATATTTACCATTCGGGCGGCGCAGGCGGTCAGAACGTCAACAAAGTGGCGTCCGCCGTGCGTATCACCCACTTCCCGACGGGCATCGTGGTACAATGCCAGAACGAGCGTTCCCAGCTCCAGAACAAGGCGATGTGTTTCGCGATGCTTCGTTCCAAGCTCTTGGAAAAGAAGATTGAACAGCGCCAGGCGGAAGCGGCGGCGATGAAGGGGGACGTGAAGAAGATCGAATGGGGCGCGCAGATTCGTTCCTACGTCTTCTGCCCTTATACCCTCGCGAAAGACCATCGCACGGGGTACGAAAAGGGCGATATTCAGGCGGTCATGGACGGGGATATTCAAGGCTTCGTCATTGACTATTTGAAGAAATCTTAAGCCTTAAAAAAGGCAAATGGAGGGGGCAGGTATTTGATTACCGCTCCTTTCTGATTATATATGCGGAGTATTCTATGTTTGAAAACTTAGATTTGCAAAAGGCAGAGCCGATTATTTTGGGGATAGAGTCCTCCTGTGACGAGACGGCGGCGGCGGTGATTCGGGGACGGAAAATTCTCTCCGACGAGATTGCGTCGTCCGCGAGCATTCAGGCGGAATTCGGCGGCGTCGTACCCGAAATCGCATCCCGTGCGCACACGGACGAGATCGCGCGCGTGGTGGAACGCGCCGTGAAAAACGCAGGCATCACGTACGAGGACATCGATGCGGTGGCGGTGACGTACGGCGCGGGGTTGCTCGGAGCGCTCCTCGTCGGCGTTTCCTTTGCGAAGGCGTTTGCATACGCTTTGAATAAACCCCTGATTGCGGTCAATCATATTCGCGGACATTTGGCGGCGGCGTATTTGGACGCGCCAGAGCTCAAACCTCCCTTCGTCACTTTGCTCGCAAGCGGCGGGCACACGGCGATTTTGTACGCGAAGTCGGAATCGGAGTTTGAAATTCTCGGCGCGACGCTCGACGATGCGGCGGGCGAGGCGTTTGATAAAGTGGCGCGCGTGTTGGGGCTCAAATACCCCGGCGGCCCGAATATAGAGCGTTGCGCGAAAGAGGGCGAGGCGAACGTGCCCATGCCCAAGATGCTCAAAGGGGGCGGCGGCTACAATTTCTCGTACAGCGGTTTGAAGACGGCGGTCATCAACTATTGCCATACCAAAGAGCAGAAGGGCGAGGAATATTCCAAAGCGGACGTGGCTTGCTCCTTCCAACGCGCGGCGGTGGACGTGCTCGTGGAAAAGACGGTGGCGGCGGCGAAGGAAAAGGGGGTCGATACCGTGACGGCAGGCGGCGGCGTAGCGGCGAACGGCTATCTGCGCGAAAGCCTTGCCAAAGCCTGCAAGAAGGGAAAATTGAAACTCGTTCTGCCCGAGAAACGCTACTGTACGGACAATGCGGCGATGATTGCTTCCGAGGGTTTGGTGCAATATCGTTTGGGCAACTTTGCGGACATGACGCTGACGGCGAAGGCGTCCATTCCTTTGGCAGCGACGCTCGAAACGGTGCAGAGCCGCGCGGCAAAAGCCAAGGAGACATAAGATGGAGCACGTTCTTGAATTTTTCCTGCACGCCTTGGAAGATACCCTGCCTTTGTTGCCGTGGATCCTGCTCCTCTACGTTCTGATCGAACTGTTGGAGAGCAAGGCGGATCTGACGAAAATCAACCGTTTCGGCGGCAAAGTCGGGCCTTTGGTGGGTTCGGCGACTGGGTTGATTCCGCAATGCGGTTTCTCCATCATGGCGGCGAAACTGTTTGAACAAAAATATATCACGGTGGGGACCCTTCTTGCCATCTTCATCGCGACGAGCGACGAGGCGTTCATTATCATGCTCTCCTCGGGGGAGGGCGCCGTTTGGGTGCTCCCCATGTTGGCGGTGAAAATCCTTGTCGGCGTTGCCGTCGGGTACGCCGTGGACGGGATCGCAAAACTTATAGGACGGGGGCAGGTATGCGTTGAAATTCCTTCTGCCTACGAAGAAGAGCCCAAAACCACCCATGAAATTTTCATGCGCGCCTACCTCAAAGAGAAGGACGTGGACGTGAAATGCTCGTGCGGACGCTCGCATACGGAGGACGTGGCGTGGAAGAAATATTTTCTCTACCCCCTTCTTCACACCCTCAAAGTGGCGGGGTTCATCTTCCTCGTCAACTTCGTGCTGACTGCGATCATTCATTCTGTAGGGGAGGAAGTGTTCGTGGAATTCATGCATCGTAACCGCTTCTTACAGCCCTTCCTCACGTCGGCGATCGGGCTCATCCCCAACTGCGCGTCGAGCGTAGTTATTACGGAGACGTTTTTGGCGGGCGGGATCACCTTCGGTTCGTGCGTGGCAGGGCTTTGCGCCAACGCCGGCATGGGGTTCGTCGTGCTGTTGAAGAACGTGCGACAATGGAAACGCAACGTGACGTTGATCGGGATTTGCTACGGCGTCGCCGTCGTGGTCGGTTTGTTACTCAATATTTTCGTATAACAAAAATACCGCAAAACTGTTTGAAAAGACGTCGTTTTGCGGTATATATGAGTATAGAAGAATCGAAATAACCAAGATTTTCTTATGGAGGAAAAGGTATGGAACAAGTAAACGTAATCGGTTTGGAAAACGGGGTTTTGAAGATCGCCCTGTCAGGGGACATCGATCTGAGCAACGCGGACGCCTTCTATCGGGAAGTTCTCAACGCGTACGTGGGTGCCTCTTCCGACCTTCTTTTCGATTGTGCACAGCTCAATTTCATCGATAGCACCACACTCGGCACGTTCGTGAAAATTTTGAAAAGAGTCAAGACGGACGGACGCGCGATGCGCCTTACGAATTTGCAGCCCAAGATCAAAAAGCTGTTCGTGATTTGCGCGTTGGATAAGATCATCACGTTGGAGTAAGCCTTATGAAAGATAGATTTTCTGTAACGTTGCCCCTGACGGGGGAATATTTAACGACAGTGCGCCTGACGACGGGCGGACTTTGCTCGCTTGCGGGCTTTGACGTGGATACGGCGGAAGATTTCAAAGTGTGCGTGACCGAGAGCTTGCTCATCTTAAAGCGAAACGGCTATGGGAGCGCTACCATTGATTTCACCGTAGGGGAAACGCTCGGGTGCCGTCTTTGCGGTTTGGAGCTGAGCGAGGCGGAGCAGGACGACGTCGAGGACGAAATTTCGCGCGCGCTTTTGTCTGCGCTCGTGGAAAAAGTGGAGTTTGAAAATAACGAAAAGGGTGGAGTGAGCGGTATACGCTTTGAAAACTAACGATGGCTGAAGAGAAAATGGAGACGCTGTTTCAGCGCTACAAAGAGACGGGCGACGTTGCGATTCGCAACCAAATCGCCGAGAAATATCTCTACATAGCCGATATCATCGCCAAGAAATTCGTGGGACGAGGCGTGGAGTTTGACGACTTAAAACAGGTCGCCAGTTTGGCGCTCCTTCGTGGGATCGATCGTTTCGACCCCGATTTGGGTATGCAGTTTACCACCTTCATCACGCCGACGATTACGGGAGAGATTAAGAACTATTTCCGCGACAAATCGCGTATGGTCAAGATCCCGAGACGGCTTGGTGAGATCGCTATGCTCGTCAAAAATTTCACGGCGGAGTACGCGTCCACGAACGGGGTGAAACCGAGCGTCAAGACGATTGCCGAGGAACTCAAACTCTCCGAAGAAGACGTGGTACGGGCGCTCGAAGTGGGAAATCCGCTTTCCCTCGATACGGCGATGACGGGCGAGGGAGAGGAGGCGGAATCCCTGTACGAGGTCGTGCCCGACGGCAACGACGACTACGAAGACGTGGATACCAGAGAGACTTTGCGCGTGGCGATGGAGGACTTTACGGATACCGAGCGCGCGCTCATCAAATATCGTTATGAGGACGAACTCTCCCAAAGCGAGACGGCAAAGCGGCTCGGCGTGTCCCAGATGTTCGTGTCCCGTATGGAGCGAAAACTGTTGCTCAGGCTCAAGAGTCGCTTGAAGGATTCTATGTAAGGAGACGGGAAAGATGCTTGTTTTTAAGGTAACGAATTCCATGACGTTGCAGGCGGCGCTCGAAGAATTGACGTCGTTTTTAGACGAAATGGGCATTGACGGCGAGCGGATTTTCGACAGCAAACTGGTCGCGTGCGAGTTGCTCGGCAACGTGCTTCGCCACACGGACGGCGAAACGGAACTGCGCGGCGAGGTCAAGGATGGAAATATCGAGCTGAAAATCATGTCCGATTTTCCCTTTGAACTGCCGAGGAAAATCGTTTGCTCGGAGGCGTTTTGCGAGCACGGAAGGGGCTTGTTTTTGGTGAACGAGCTTTGCGAGGGACAGGTCTTCTCGGAGTCGGACGGAATCCGCGTGCGTCTGCGCATGGAAAAGAATTTATAAAGAAAATCGCAGGAAGAACCCTGCGATTTTTTTTGTTGCCTTTCGAAATATCACGGAGCGATCGTCCGAAAGATAAAAAAGCGCCAACATAAAGTCGGCGCTTAGATAAGCATTTCAAGAGGTTCGTGAAAGTTAGCTGATCTTCAACGAATACTGATAGATTTTTCCAAGCAACGCGCTGGGGATCTTATCTCTGTACTGACCGAGATAAATGAAGATCTTGCGGAAGAATTCCTTGTTGTTGCCGCCTACCTCATAATCGGGAAGTTCGGGCAGGGGACCTTTTACCTTCAAGATGAAGATTTCGGTGAAATCGTTTCTTTCCTGATCGTTCAAGGTTGCGATGAAGGTATCGAACGCCTTGGAGTTATAGAAATCGTAACCTGCGGTGTTTACGCGAGGGCTTTGAGGTACGAAGGAAGGATTGACTTCTTCCGCCATCAAAACGCCTGCAACGGGGCCGCCTTCATAAGGATACGCCTCTGCGTATTCTTCTACGTGGAACCCTTCGTTGGGGTCTTTTGCAGGTTCTTCTGCCTTTTTCACGATGGGTTTGGTCACGATCGCACAGATGATCGTCAATACGAGCGCAGCGCCTGCGAGAACGAGCGAGAAGAGCTCGATCGCGAAAGTTTTGGACGCAACGTAAGAAGTGACCGTATAAAGAATGGTATATACGAATGCGCCGATCGTAAGGAAGATTGCGCCTGCGATCAAGGGCTTTCTCTTACCGCAGATAAGCACGATCAAGGAAAGGAGCGCGCAGATCGCAGCAAAGACTGCAAATACGTAAATCGCAATATTATATACGAGGTTCAAAATGCCTTCCGTTACCTGATACCAGTTTGTAGGGAAGATCGAAAGGACCGCCTTGTAAAGGACGGAAGAATCGTTCGTGGAGAGAATCGAATAGGGAATCACCACGATAGCTGCTACGGCAATGGCAAGGAAAAGGAGGGAGAAAATACGGCAAGCCGCTTTTCTTTCTTTCACTTCAGCTTTGGGGGAGGGCGCATTCAAAGGCGCGGGGGTCTTTTTACTCATAACAAATCTCCTGAATGAATAAATATTAAGCTCATCGTTTCCGTATCCGCAACGCATCAAGCTATATTTTTGAGCAAAATATCCGATACTGATACTGAAACTATTTTGACTTTACAGTATTATAGCACTTTTTCTATCACTTGTCAATATATAAACGGAAATTTTTTTTATTTTTTCTAAATAAAATTGCACTTTTTTTCGAATAGGGAGAGAAATGGAAATTTTTCGGATTTTTCATGAAAAAATCGGAAAAGCGGAGCGAAAGCCTTGAAAATTTTTTCTGCTTGCGTTATAATGGAAAAAAAAGGAATGATAGACGAAAACGCCTATATTTCAGAAATACGTGTGAAAAGTCAAAAAAGTGTGGAGGAGAAGGGCATGTCCGAGATGAAAGGGAAAAAATTGAAGAGATTCGGGTGGATCGCGGCGACGGTTTTGCTCGCCGCCGTCTGCTTTATCGGAGGAATGGCGACCGTTTGGTTTACGCTCGATCCGCAAATACGGATGCTTGTCAAAGTCAAAAAGACGATTGACGAGCATTATTATCAGGAACTGGACGACGAGAGTTTTTATAACGCGATTTTCGACGCCGTGAACGGGGAACTCGACCCCTATTCGAAGTATATGACCGCGGAGGGTTACGTGCAATCGTCGAACGATCTGAACGGCAGGCGCATCGGCATCGGCGTGTCCTTTTCCACCGCCGCAATTGCGGAAGGGAAACTCAAAATCGTGCGCGTCGCCGGGAATTCCCCTGCGGAGAAGGCGGGCTTGACGGCGGGGAGCTACCTCACGGGCTTTGGAAAGACGGAGGCAACTCTCGTACACAGCGAAGACTACGACGAATTTTCGGCGTTTTTAGATACCACCGAGGAAGGGGAACTCTTCCTCTTGCAAGTCCAAACGACGGAAGGGACGAAACTCGTTTCCATTTCGCGCGAAGCGTATGCGGAAAACTACGTGTTCTACCGTTCGAATAGGACTTCCTACGGATTCACGGGGGCGAATGCGACTACCCTCACGGAGCTGGGAACGCCTTTGAGCAGTCTGCCCGACGATACGGCGTATATCCGTCTCGTGCGCTTCGGCGGAGAGGCTGTAAGAGAATTTGAGGCTACCATGTCCGTGTTCAAGCAGGAAAACAAGAAAAATCTCGTGCTGGATTTGCGTGGAAACGGGGGCGGATATCTCAACGTCATGCAGGGGATCGCCGCCTATTTCTGTAAAAATTCCGACGAGCGTACGCCCGTCGCGGCGATTGCCGATTACGGCGACCGTGAGGAGAGGTACCTCGCCAAAGGGAACGTGTATCAGGAGTACTTCGAGGAAGACAGCCGCATCTGTATTCTGGCGGATAGCGGGAGCGCTTCGGCGGCGGAGTGTCTGATCGGCGTGCTCGTCGACTACGGCGCGAGTGGGTACGGGGATATCTGTCTTTCGGAGCGCGAGGGAGTTGCCAAGACCTACGGCAAGGGGATCATGCAACAGCATTTCACCATGAGCGCGCAGGGCGACGTACTCAAACTGACGACGGCGCAGGTGCGTTGGCCGGTGACGAAATACTCCATTCACGCGCGCGGCGTATTGCCCGAAGACGGGACGAAGACGGTCGCGGAAGGGGTGACCGACGAGGCGGAACTCGAAGCGGCAATCCATGCCCTTTTTATGGAATGAAGGGGACAGGTACGCGTTGAACGCGATATCCTTCCGTGAATAAGCGCAGCTTTGCCCACCCGTTTTCAAACGGGTGGGCAGATAAGCAAAACCGCGTTGCCCAAGATGGAAAAGGGCGACGCGGTTTCGCTATTTATTAAGGAGGTATATTAAGGGGGCGAAAGGAAGGTTCTTCCCGTCTGCTTGGAAAATCGGAAAATCGGGGAAGAAGGATTCGTATGATAGGAGTATAACAAGTCTTTGCGTAAATCGTGTAGTCGCTATGTGAAAACTGGTTGAAAAATCCCCGTTGGCAAAAAATGCCAACGGGGAAAATTCCGCAAGGAGTTATTTCGCTTTTTCGATGGACGCGAGAGCTTTTGCCACCACGTTCTCCACGGTGAAGCCGAAATGTTCGAACAGTTTGCCTGCGGGCGCGGACGCACCGAAGGTATCCATCGTGACGAATTCGCCGCAATCGCCTGCGTATTTGTACCAGCTTAACGGAGAGGCTGCCTCGACGCATACTCTCGCCTTGACGCTCGCAGGGAGCACTTTCGCCTTATACAACGCCGTCTGCTTGTCGAATTCTTCCATACAGGGCATGGAGATGACGCGCGCCTTCACGCCTTTTTCCGCAAGCGCCGCTTTCGCTTTGACACAGAGTTCCACTTCCGAACCGCTTGCAAGGAGCAAGACGTCGGGCTCGCCTTCGCAGTCTTCGAGGATATAGCCTCCCCAAAGCGCCGCTCTGCCGCTCTTTTCATATTGAGGAAGGTTCTGACGGGTGAGCACGATGGCGGTGGGCTGGTTGCCCTTCATCGCGGATACCCAAGCCGCCGCCGTTTCCTTGCCGTCCGCAGGGCGGTACACCTTCATGCCGGGAATGGAACGGAGCATCACGAGCTGTTCTACGGGCTGATGGGTGGGACCGTCCTCGCCGACGCCGATGGAATCGTGCGTCAGAATATAGGTCACGGGCAAGCCCATCAACGCCGCAAGACGCATGGAGGGTTTGCAATAATCGGTGAACACGAAGAAGGTCGCGCAGTACGCCTGCAAGCCGCCGTGGAGTTGCATGCCGTTGGCGATCGCCGCCATGGCGTGTTCACGAATGCCGAAGTGCATATTTCTGCCTGCAAAGTTTTCTGCGGAGAAGTCGCCGTAGATTTGCGTTTCCGTGTCCTTCATATCGGAGAGGTTGGAGGGACCGAGGTCCGCCGAGCCGCCCATGAGCTGGGGCATACGCGCTGCAAGTTTGTTCAGTACCTGTGCGGAGGTTTGACGGGTCGCCATGGGTTTCGTAAATTCGTACAAACCTTCGATCTCGTCGAAGTTGGGCTTTTCGCCTGCCATCTGCGCCTTGTAGGCGGCGGCAAGTTCGGGGTAAGCGGCTTCGTAGTCGAGGAAGAGTTTCTTCCATTCGGTCTCCGAGGCAGCGCCTGCTTGCGCCGCTTCTTTGCAATGCGCGTAAACTTCTTCGGGACATTCGAAGGGGGCGTACTCCCAGCCGAGTTTTGCCTTGGCTTTGGCGAGGTTTTCTTCCCCCAAAGGAGCGCCGTGGGATTTTGCGGAGTCCTGCAAAGGGGAACCGTAGCCGATGTTCGTTTTGCAGATGATGACGGAAGGTTTATCCGTGCGCGCCTTCGCCTGTTCTACCGCCGCAGAGAGGGAGGCGACGTCGTCCACGCTTTCGCCCGTGAGGTCGACGTGGAGTACCTGCCAGTTCTGCGCCGCAAAGCGTGCGCCGACGTTTTCCTTGAAGGTGATATCCGTGTCTCCTTCGATGGTGATTTCGTTGTCGTCGTAGAAGAGAATGAGTTTGCCGAGGGCGTGCGTGCCTGCAAAGGAGCAAGCCTCGTAGGAAATCCCCTCCTGCAAACATCCGTCGCCGCAGAGTACGTAGGTGTAGTGGTCGACTATCTTATATCCGGGCTTGTTGTATTTTGCCGCGAGGTGCGCTTCCGCCACCGCCATACCGACGGCAGTCGCGATGCCTTGTCCCAAAGGACCCGTCGTCGTTTCCACGCCTGCGGTGTGACCGTATTCGGGATGACCGGGGGTCTTGGAGCCGAGCTGACGGAAGTTCTTCAGATCGTCCATGCCGATGCCCCAACCGTAGAGATGGAAGAGGGTGTACAGGAGCGCGGAGCCGTGTCCTGCGGAAAGAACGAAGCGGTCGCGGTTTTCCCACGCGAGGTCTTCGGGGTTAAATTTCAGGAAATACTGAAACAGGGTGTAGCCGATGGGGGCGCAACCCATGGGAAGACCGGGGTGACCGGATTTGGCTTTGTTGATGGATTCCGCCGACAAAATTCTCAGCGCGTTGATGGTGGTTTTTTGTACGTCCATGATTTATTAAACTCCTATAAAACTTTTTTTCATACGAACAAGAATGCGAACAGAAGGGGATTTTCCGCATAGCGCAGGCGCAAGTTCTCGATATGCCGCGCCCGCTCCTCTTCGATCGCCGTGCGCAAAGGGGTGACGTCGAGACAGGTGTAGTCTCTCAGGAAATAGTACAGGTCCTTCGCCATGGTAAGGACGCCGAGGGGAGAGTTGCTCTCCAAATTGACGGGCAGAATGGGTTCGTGCAGGCTCATGCGAAGGAGTGCCCAGCCGTCCCCGTGCTCGCGATCGTAGTTGACGCGGCAGCCTTCGTAATTTTCTTCTTCGACCGCAATATAGCTCTGTGCGCTTGCGTAGCGTTCAAAGTCCTTCAAGATATGATTGCCGAGGGCTTTGGAATCGCACCCGTTTGCAAATTTCAGACGCACTTCCATCGCCTCGAGGGGCGTTTCGAGGTCTGCGATCAGGTCGGTGAGCGACTTGCCCTCTTTCGCCGCCTTGGCAAGGGCGATCAGAAGTCGGGTGATGAGGTAGGCGCCGTCGTCGAGGAAATAGTTTTCTTGAAGCGCCGCGTGTCCGCTCGTCTCGATGGCGAGGGGAGAATATTCTCCGCGGTCGTTGAGGCGAATACATTCGTTGATGACGTTCTTGTAACCGCGCTTGAAACGGTGATGCTTGCCGCCGCGGCTCTCGATGAAGTTGCGCAAGCCCGTCGAGGTGACGGAGTCGGTGACGATCGTCCCCGGCCGTTCTTCAAGCAAGACGGCGGAGATGAGCGCGATGAGGCGGTTGCGGTTGATTTCCGTGCCGTCCTTGTCCACGGCGCCCGCTCTGTCCACGTCCGTGTCGAAGATGACGCCAAAATCCGCTTGCGCCGCTTTGACCGCTTCACAGACGGACTGCATTGCCTGTTTGTTTTCGGGGTTGGGGATATGGTTGGGGAAATTGCCGTCGGGCTCTAAGAATTGCGAACCCGTCGTATCCGCGCCGAGGAGCGCGAGTACCTTATCGGCAAAGAAACCGCCGACGCCGTTGCCTGCGTCCACGACGATCTTCTTGCCCGCAAGAGGGAAGTCTTCCCCCGTTTCCACGCGCACTTTTTCCACGAGCGAGGCGGCGTAAACGTCCAGATAGTCGCAAGAATAAACCCGACCGATCTTGTTGGGTTCTGCGAAGTGGTAACCTGCCGCCCATTCGAGCAATTCCTGCACGTCCTTGCTTTCGAGCCCACCCGCTTGGGAGAAGAATTTCATGCCGTTGCGGTTGGAGGGCAGATGGCTCGCCGTGATCATGATCGAGCCGTGGCAGGGCATGGTCGCCTGTAAGCCTTTGTCCTTCAAAAGCATGAACATGGAGGGCGTGGTGGAAAGACCGGTGACGACGGCGTTGTGCCCCGTCGAGGTGATTCCTTTGACAGCCGCTTGACAAAGGGCGGGGGAGGAGAGTCTCGAATCGTAGCCGACGGCTACGCAGACTTCCGTTTTTCCCGTGTGCGAGATAAGCCAGACGCAAAAGGCTTTTGCAATCTGTTCGACAGCTTCTTCCGTGAGGTTGACGGGCTCCGCGCCTTCCGTTGCTACGCCGCGTACGTCCGAACCGTTTTTCAGTGCAAGATATTCAGGGGTAGTCATTGTTTTCGCTCCTGTGTAAATATAAATTCATCGCGTATGCGCGACGTTGATTTTCTCGTATATAATCATTATAACTGATTTCTACGTATTTTTCAAGTGTTTTGCGATAAAAAATAACCGCGCGCATAAAATTTTTATTGACTTTTCGTGCCCTGCGGAGTATAATAAAACCGCAACCGAATAAAACGCGTGGTATTTCGTTTACGAACGAGATTTAATAGGGAAGAGAGAAATCGGAAAAACCGAGTTGCTCCGCTGCCCCCGCAGCCGTAAGAACGACCGCCTTATTGCACTGTGAATTTGAGCAATTTCATGGGAAGGAGTAGGGCAGGTATGCGTTGAACGCATATCAGGGCGTTGTAAGCCGGAAGACCTGCCCCGTGTGGATAGACCGAATTTTGCGGATGGGCGAAAGGGAGAATCAGCTGCCGAACACGAGCAGTCTTTTTTCCGTGCGCCGTACGCCAAGCGGCGTTCGGAAAAATTTTTTAGGAGGCGTTTTATGAAACGCAAAATTATTGTCATTTTATCTTTTCTTTTCCTGTTTGTCCTTTGCGGCTGTCAACCCTCGGGCGTGAGCCACGCGAAGTATTCCGTAGAGAGTACGGAAAACGTAGTCGTCGTAAAAGTGGAGGCGGCGAAGGACGCGCGGTTTTTGATTGACGTTATGGAACAGGCAAAGGCGGACGGCGAGTTGACGTATGAAACGTCGAACGGCATGATCACGAGCATCAACGGCAAAGCCAACCCTGCGGACTGGAGCTATTGCTGGATGGTGTATACG
>JAGAJI010000045.1 GCA_017626135.1 Clostridia bacterium
ACGAGGATAGCGCCGTCCATCTGAGCAGCACCGGTGATCATGTTTTTAACGTAGTCATCGTGGCCCGGGCAGTCAACGTGTGCATAGTGACGGGTATCCGTCTGGTATTCTAAGTGTGCAGTATTGATTGTGATACCACGAGCTCTTTCTTCGGGAGCTTTATCGATCTGGTCGTATCTCATCTTTTCTGCGCCGCCGCGAGCTGCCATTACCATCGTGATAGCTGCGGTCAAAGTCGTTTTACCGTGGTCAACGTGGCCGATCGTACCTACGTTAACGTGGGGTTTACTTCTGTCAAATTTAGCTTTAGCCATTTTTAAATCCTCCGATTTTTCTATAAATATTTTTTTATTTCAAAAATGATAACCTATCCGTTGACTCGGACGCAGCTATCTATCATTTTTTTACAAATGATATTCGATATAATCAACCGTCCAAACCTGGATAAGTCTATTATATCTTAAATTTCATAAATTATCAAATGTTTGAATGGTGTTTTTCAAAAATTTTAATAATTTTTTCCGTTTTCCCACCCTTTCGGGTGGGGTTACGGAGTTTTAAGCTTTCTTACCGCGCTTTTCCACGATGTCCTTCGCAATGCTGGAAGGCACTTCGCTGTAATGATCGAACTGCATCGTGAACTGGCCACGACCCTGCGTTCTCGAACGAAGCTCGGTTGCGTAACCGAACATTTCGGAAAGAGGGATTTCTGCGTCGATAATCTTCGCGCCGTTTCTGTCGTCCGTGCCAAGAATGGTACCACGACGTCCGGATACGTTCCCCATAAGGTCACCGAAGTAATCTTCGGGGGTGATGATCTGAACCTTCATGATGGGTTCGAGGAGAACGGGATTTGCTTTTTCAAGACCGTTCTTGAAACCCATGGAACCTGCAATCTTGAACGCCATTTCGGACGAGTCGACTTCGTGATAGGAACCGTCGTACACGACTACCTTGAAGTCTACGACTTCATAACCTGCAAGGAAACCGTTCTTTGCCGCTTCCTGAATACCCTTGTCGATGGCAGGGATATATTCCTTGGGAATGGAGCCGCCGACCGTTGCATCTTCGAATGCGTAGCCTGCGCCGGGTTCCTGAGGGATAAGACGAAGTTTACAATGACCGTACTGACCTTTACCACCGGACTGACGCTTGTACATACCTTCTGCTTCCACTTCTTTACGGAAGGTTTCTCTGTATGCAACCTGAGGAGCGCCGACGTTCGCTTCGACTTTGAATTCTCTCAAAAGTCTGTCAACGATAATGTCGAGGTGCAACTCACCCATACCTGCGATAATCGTCTGACCCGTTTCCTGATCGGTATACGTCTTGAACGTAGGGTCTTCCTCGGCAAGCTTGATAAGCGCCATGGTCATCTTTTCCTGACCTGCTTTCGTCTTGGGCTCCAAGGAAAGCTGAATAACGGGTTCAGGGAATACCATCTTTTCAAGAATGATGGGGTGCTTTTCGTCGCAGAGCGTGTCGCCCGTCGTGGTGTATTTCAAACCAACGATTGCGCAGATGTCGCCCGAGCAAATTTCGGGAATATCCTTTCTTTCGTTTGCGTGCATCTGCACCAAACGACCTACACGTTCTTTCTTTTCCTTCGTGGAGTTATACACGTAGGAACCTGCAGAAAGCACGCCGGAGTATGCACGGAAGTATGCAAGCGAACCAACGAAGGGGTCGGTCGCAATCTTGAATGCAAGACCGGAGAAAGGTTCGTCGTCGGACGTCTTTCTTTCTTCCTCTTCTTCCGTTTCAGGATTGATACCCTTTACGTGGTCAACGTCAAGAGGGCTGGGAAGGAAGTTGATCACCGCGTCAAGCAAGAACTGCACGCCCTTGTTCTTATAGGAAGAACCGCAGAGCATGGGGATTGCTTCCATCTTCAAACAACGAACACGAAGACCTGCGATGATATCTTCCTCGGAAAGGTCGCCTTCTTCAAAGAATTTTTCCATAAGCTCGTCGCTTGCAGATGCGGCTTCTTCCACGAGTTTTGCTCTGTATTCGTTGGCAAGATCCATCATGTCGGCAGGAATGGGTTCCTTACGGAAGTCCTTCCCAAGGTCGTCGTAGTAAACTTCTGCTTCCATCTTAATAAGGTCGATGATACCCTTGAAGGTATCTTCCTTACCGATGGGAAGTTCGATGGGCACGGGGTTTGCGCCTAATCTTTCGCGGATCATTCTTTCTACGCGGAAATAGTCAGCGCCGTTGATGTCCATTTTATTCACGTATGCGATACGGGGAACTTTATAGTTGTCCGCCTGTCTCCATACCGTTTCAGACTGAGGTTCTACGCCGCCCTTTGCACAGAACGTTGCAACAGCACCGTCCAAAACGCGGAGGGAACGTTCTACTTCTACGGTGAAGTCAACGTGACCCGGCGTATCGATGATGTTGAAACGGTGGCCCTTCCAGACACAGGTCGTAGCAGCGGAAGTAATCGTGATACCGCGCTCCTGTTCCTGTACCATCCAGTCCATGACCGCGGTACCTTCGTGCGTATCCCCGATCTTGTGAGTTCTACCCGTATAGAACAGGATACGTTCGGTCGTCGTGGTCTTACCTGCGTCGATGTGCGCCATAATACCAAAGTTTCTGGTGTGAAGTAAATCGTATTCTCTAGCCATAGTTTACCTCTCTTAGAATCTGAAATGTGCGAAGGCTTTGTTCGCTTCCGCCATTCTATGCGTGTCTTCTTTCTTCTTTACGGAACCACCTGCGTTGTTGTACGCATCCATGAGTTCCCCGGCAAGTTTTTTCGCCATTTCTCTTTCGCTTCTCTTTCTCGTATTGATAACGATCCAACGAATTGCAAGAGTCTGACGTCTTTCAGGTCTGATTTCGATAGGCACCTGATAGTTAGCACCACCTACGCGGCGAGCTTTAACTTCTACTACAGGCATAACGTTTTCCATTGCCTGCTTAAATACGTCCATGGGATCCATACCAAGTTTTTCACCCATGATCTGAAATGCTTCGTAAACGATAGCCTGCGCCGTGCCTTTCTTGCCGTCAAGCATGATCTGATTGATGAGCTTCGTGACGACTTTGCTGTTGTACATAGGATCGGGCAGTACGTCTCTCTTAGGGACATTACCTCTTCTAGGCATAGTTTTTATCCTCCTTTGATAATTTTTTGATAAGGGCTTTACCCTTCAGTACAGCTATCGCGCGACCGAACGATGCGGCGTGCGAATCTTCTGCAACTTGCGTTGCATACTGCCTACTTTTATTCGGGGCTTTTCGAGCGATATTCCGATTACAAGTAGGTCTTTTGCGTTTTGGTTTCTCAGTCTTAAAACGCAAGCGACTTTCGGCTGTATTTAAGAGCTGCCGACGCGCTCTTGGAAAGCAAATGCTTCCGGTTTGTTCTCTTACGGTACCCGTGAATTATTTAGGGCGTTTTACGCCGTATTTAGAACGGGACTGCTTACGCTTTGCAACACCGGCGGTGTCGAGCGCGCCACGGATGATGTGATAACGTACACCGGGCAAGTCCTTAACACGTCCGCCTCTGATCAAAACGGAGCTGTGTTCCTGAAGGTTGTGACCTTCACCGGGAATGTAAACCGTACCTTCCTGCTTATTGCTAAGACGCACACGGGCAATCTTACGCATAGCGGAGTTAGGCTTCTTAGGAGAAGTCGTGGTAACGGACAAACATACGCCGCGCTTCTGGGGGCAGTTGTCAAGAATAGGACTCTTGGACTTGTACGTAATACGTTCTCTACCCTTTTTGATGAGCTGATTAATTGTAGGCATTTATTTGACCTCCTTGTAAAGATTTTGGAATATATCTCCCCGAAATTGCCCTTATCGCAATTTCAAAGAAATCGGAATCAAGCGTCACGCTTGTCCTATGCATAGAACGACAGGGCATAGTACGCCCTAAACGCAACATTAATATTTTACCATCTTTTCCGCCCTTTGTCAAACGTTTGAATGCACTTTTTTTGATTCAGCGCCCTATTTTTTACTATTTTTAACGAAAAAACCGCGTAAACGAAAGTTCACACGGTTTTTTCCTGCTATTAAAGACTTTCCAGCTGTGCAACGCACTTCGCTTTCATATCCTGATATTTGGCAACCTTTTCCTTCTCCGCGTCCACGAGTTTCTGGGGGGCTTTGTTCACGAAGTTCGGATTGCTCAACTTCCCTTCCGCTCTTGCAATTTCCCCTTCGATGCGTTCGATTTCCGCCGTCAGTCTCGCCTTTTCCTTTTCGATATCGACGAGCTCGCCGAGGGGCACGTAGATTTGCGCGATTTCCGTAACCGAAGACACCGTCTTACCCAAATTCGCCGCATTTTCCACGAAGTTCAGAGCGCTTGCGCCCGAAAGCTTCATGATGCAATCTTTATTGACCTGCAACAAGCGTTTGCTCTCGGTGACGATATTGAGTTCCACCTTCTTGGAGGGAGGGCAGTCCGCGTCCTTTTTCATCGCGCGAACGGCTTTGATAATTTCCATAACCCCCTCAAACGCCTTTGCTTCCTTTCTGTACGCCATCTTGGAGTTGTATCTGGGGAAGTCGGAAACCATGATGCTCCCCTTGGTGTTGGGAAGGTTGGAGTAAATTTCTTCCGTCACGAACGGAATAAACGGGTGCAGAAGTTTGAGCGCGTTTTCAAGCACGAAGCAGAGCACCGCCAACGCGTCCGTCTTTCTACCTTCGTCCTCGCCGTACAATGCGGGTTTGGAAAGCTCGATATACCAGTCGCAGAAATCGTCCCAAACGAAACCCGTCACCAAATCGCTGGCAACCCCGAGTTCATATTTGTTGAGGTTGGTCGTCACCTCGCGGATACAGCTTTGCAATTTGGAAATAATCCACTTATCCGCAGGCGCAAGTTTTACTTTCTCGATGGAAGGAATATTCTTCCCCTCCGCGTTCATGAGTACGAAACGGGCAGCGTTCCACAGCTTGTTGATGAAGTTTCTGCACGATTCCACTTTCGCGTCCGAATAACGGGTATCGTTGCCGGGTGCCACGCCCGTCAAAAGGGAAAGACGGAGAGAGTCCGCACCGTATTTTTCAATGATTTCGAGGGGATCGATGCCGTTGCCGAGGGACTTACTCATCTTTCTGCCCTGCTCGTCGCGGATAATGCCGTGAATGAGCACGTCGTGGAAAGGCGCCTTGCCCGTATGTTCGATGCCCGAGAAAATCATTCTCGCCACCCAGAAGAATATAATATCGTAGCCCGTGACGAGTACGTCGGTGGGATAGAAATATTTATAATCTTCCGTCTCTTCGGGATAACCGAGGGTTGAGAAGGGCCAAAGTGCAGAAGAGAACCACGTATCGAGCACGTCCTCGTCCTGATGCAAACGCGCGCTGCCGCAGTCGGGACATACGGTCGGATCCTCTTTGGTACAAATCACCTTGCCGCAGTCCTCGCAATACCATACGGGAATACGATGTCCCCACCAAAGCTGACGGGAAATACACCAGTCGCGAATGTTCTCCATCCAGTTGTAGTAAGTCTTGGAGAAACGCTCGGGCACGAATTTTACTTTATTCTTCATCACCGCATTGATCGCAGGTTTTGCCAAGGGCTCCATCTTCACGAACCATTGTTTGGAAACGATGGGCTCTACCGTAGAATGACAGCGGTAACAATGTCCGACGTTGTGCGTATGCGCCTCGATTTTCACGAGATTGCCGCTCGCCTGCAAATCGGCAACGATCTGCTTTCTCGCCTCATAGCGGTCCAACCCCGCGTATTTCCCCGCAAGCTCGTTCATCGAGCCGTCGTCGTTCATGACGCGAATGACGGGCAAATCGTGGCGTTTGCCCACTTCGAAGTCGTTGGGGTCGTGCGCAGGCGTGATCTTTACGCAACCCGTACCGAAGGCAGGGTCTACGTACGCGTCCGCAACGACGGGAATTTCTCTATCCGTCAAGGGCAATTTCAGCGTCTTGCCGACGAGGGACTGATAGCGTTCGTCGTCGGGGTGTACCGCGACCGCCGTATCGCCGAGCATGGTTTCGGGGCGGGTGGTAGCCACCACGACGTCTGCACTCCCGTCCGTCGCGGGATAGCGAAGATGCCAGAAATGCCCTGCCTCTTCCGCATATTCTACTTCCGCGTCCGAAAGCGCCGTCTTACAGCAAGGGCACCAGTTGATGATTCTGTTCCCCTGATAAATCAAACCCTTTTCGTAGAGATTGACGAACACTTCGCGCACCGCTTTGGAACACTTTTCGTCCATGGTGAACGCCTGACGGGACCAGTCGCAAGAAGTGCCCATTTTGCGCTGTTGAAGCATGATGCGGTTGCCGTACTGTTCCTTCCAGTCCCAAGCGCGCGCGAGGAACCCCTCTCGCCCGATATCCGCTTTCGTGACCCCCTCTGCTTTCATCTTTTCTACGATTTTTACTTCCGTTGCAATGGAAGCGTGGTCGCACCCGGGGAGCCACAACGCAGAGTACCCTTGCATTCTCTTAAAGCGAATGAGGGTATCTTGCATGGTAGCGTCCATGGCGTGACCCATGTGGAGCTGCCCCGTAATGTTGGGAGGCGGCATCATGATGGTGAAAGGCACCTTCTTTTCGTCCACTTCCGCGCGGAAATAGCCGGACTGTTCCCAGTCGGCGTAAATTCTGTCTTCAAAATCTTTGGGATTGTACGTCTTTTGCATTTCCATAATAATTGACCCCGTCGTTTCTTTCGTTTCTGTATTTCTATATAAGGCGATACTACGCTATTTTACATTGTTAATCAATTATAATACGAAAAAATCAAATTGTCAATTATAATTGCCCGTTCATATAATATATTATTCCAAAAATTTTTTATTCGGAGATTACTTCCATGAACGTCATTAAAAAAATTCTCTCCATCACCCTGACGGCTTGTCTTGCGATCTTGCCCCTTTCCGCCTGCAAAACGGATACGGGCGTCACCAAAATCCGCTTGAACGAAGTCACCCATTCCGTCTTCTACGCACCGATGTATCTGGCGGAAGCGTTGGGGTATTTTGAAGAAGAGAACATCGAAATCGAACTCACGAACGGCGGTGGCGCAGACAACGTCATGGCAGCCGTACTTTCGGGCGACGCCGATATCGGTTTCTGCGGCCCCGAAGCGGCCCTGTACGTACTCGTCGGCGGTTCTACCGACGTGCCCACCGTCATCGGTCAGTTGACCAAGCGCGACGGCTCCTTCCTCGTTTCGAGAAAGGCGGAGCCGAACTTTAAGTGGGAAGACCTGAAAGGCAAGGAAATCCTTGCGGGTCGCAAGGGCGGCGTACCTGCCATGACCTTTGAATACGTACTCAACAACAATCACTTGCAGGACGGCGTCGATCTCACTTTGAACTACGACGTTGCCTTCAACCTCATGGTGAGCGCCTTTGAAGCCGGCACCGCCGATTACTGCACGATGTTCGACCCCACCGCCTACGAATACGAAGCGGCGGGCAAAGGCTACGTCGTGGCTTCCGTCGGCGAAGCGTCGGGCGAAGTCCCCTACACCTGCTACATTGCCAAACAATCCTGGCTGAATAAGAATAAGACGGTGACGGAAGGATTCCTTCGCGCCGTCACCAAAGCCGTCAAGTACGTCAACGAAACGCCCTCCGCGACCGTCGCGCCCTATCTAACCTCCTACTTCGAAGGAGTATCGCAAGATTCGATCGCCGCCTCCGTCGAACGTTATCGTGCCATCGACGCTTGGCGGACGGAGCTCTCCATGACGGAAGATAGTTTCAACCGCTTACAGGACATTATCGAAAATGCCGGCGAACTGACCCGCCGCGCGACGCTTGACGAGTTGGTCGACAACTCCTACGCCAAAAAAGTATACGACGAGGTATACAAAAACTAAACTTTAATTTCACGAAAGGAACGCACGCAAATGAAAGAAGTTTTACGATTCGAAAACGTTTCCATGCACTATCACAGCAAACAGGGCGAAACCGTAGCGTTGCAGGACGTGAGCTTTTCTGTAAACGAAGGAGAATTCGTTGCCATCATCGGTCCGTCGGGGTGCGGCAAAACCACCCTTCTCTCCCTGGCGGCAGGACTTCTTTCTCCGACGAAAGGAAAGGTGTATACCAACGGCGGTTCGTTTGGGTATATGTTACAAAAGGATGAATTATTTCCTTGGCGCACCATTGAAAAAAATATCTTTCTGCCCTTGGAGATCAAACGCGCCGACACGCCCGAGCATCGCGCTCGCGCCCTGGCGCTTGCCGAAAAATACGGGCTGTCTCAATTTCTCAAAAACTATCCGTCCTCGCTTTCGGGGGGAATGCGGCAACGCGCGGCGCTCATTCGAACACTCTCCGTCGATCCCGACGTACTCCTGCTCGACGAGCCCTTCTCCGCGCTCGACTATCAGACCCGACTCTCCGTTTGCGACGACGTATACAAAATCATTCGGGAAGAGCAAAAGACGGCGCTTTTAATCACGCACGACATCAGCGAAGCCATTTCCGTCGCCGACAGAATTTTCGTTCTCTCCAAGCGTCCCGCTTCCATCATTGCCGAGCACGCCGTCGCTTTCCCCGAAACAGAGCCTTTGAAACGGCGGGAAAACAAAGAATTCTCACGCTGGTTTGAATTGCTTTGGAAGGAGTTAAACGTATGAAAAACGAAGTGAATTATTCCCGTGAACATCTGCTCTATCTAAGCGGCGTAAAAAAGAAAACGGTTTGGGTGAACGTGATACGGGTTGCCGTTTTGGTGCTGTTGCTCTCCCTTTGGGAGCTCTCCGCACAATGCAACTGGATCAATCCCTTCATCACCAGTTCCCCTTCCCGTATTCTCAAAGCAATCGCGGAGCTCTATGAAAACGGTACTTTATTCTATCACGTGGGTACGACGCTTTGGGAAACGCTGGTCGGCTTTTTCATCGCCGTGGGGCTGGGCTACGGAATTGCCCTGCTCCTTTGGTGGAGCGAAGCCTTTCGCCGCATTTCCGAGCCCTATTTCGTCGTACTCAACGCCTTGCCGAAAATCGCTCTCGGACCGCTCGTCATCATTTGGTGCGGCACGGGGAGCGGCGCAATCGTGTTTATGACCGTCTTAATCGGCATCATCGTCGCGATTCTCAATATGCTGAACGGTTTTATGGCGACGGATGAAAATAAGCTGTTGCTCATGAAATCCATGGGGGCGACGAAACTGCAAATTCTCACGAAACTCGTTATTCCCTCCTCCTTGCCCAACTTCATTTCCATGCTGAAAATCAACGTCGGCATGGCGTGGATCGGCTCAATCATGGGAGAATACATCGTCTCGAAAGCAGGCATCGGCTATCTCATCGTATACGGTGGGCAAGTGTTTAAGCTCGACCTCGTCATGAGCGCCGTCTTTATCCTCTGTATCCTTGCCGCACTCATGTACGCCGCCGTAGCTCTGCTGGAAAAATCAGTCATCAAAAACAGATAAAATTCACGCCGTTCCGCGTCATGCGGAACGGCGTTTGCCTATCCTTTCACCGAGCCGTTCGTGACCCCTTCCACGTAGTATCTTTGCATACTCATAAACAGGGTGACGATGATCGCGGCGACGACGAGCGCCCCGGCGCAAAAGACGGTGAAGTTGTCGTTAAAGCTGTTTTTTTCCGCGTTGATCATCTTATACAATCCCAACGCCACCGTGTATTTTTCCCGATCGGAAATGATCGTATTCACGAAGATAAAGTCGCACCATGGTGCGATGAAGGAAGTCAACGCCGTATACACGACGATGGGTTTGGACAGGGGCAGAACGAACCTCTGAAAAACGGTAAACCGATTTGCGCCGTCGATGATCGCCGCCTCCTCCATCGCCCTCGGTACGGTATCGAAAAATCCCTTACAAATATAATAGGACAGCGCTGCGCTCCCCGAGTACACCAACACGAGTGCCACCAAAGAGTTGGTCAATCCCATCGCTTTCAGAATGAAATACACGGCGATCATACTCATAAACCCCGGGAACATTCCCGCCACCAACAGTACGTTGATCAAGGGTTTTCGCATACGGAAACGGAGTCTTGACAGGGCGTAACTCACCATGAGAATGAACAGCGTCGTCAATACGCACGAACTCACGGACACGAGAAGGGTATTGAGTAACCAGCGGGGAAACGCCGTCTCCTTGAACAGTTTGACGAAATTGTCCACTCCCAGTTGCAAATTCGCAGGCACGAGGGTATTGATAATGCCCGTGGAAGGCGTCACCCGAAACGCCGTATAAATCAAATACCCGATGGGCAACAGCCAAAGCACGCCAAGCGTTGCCAGCAACAGATAGGTCAACAAGTTGGAAAGCTTGATTTTCTTTTTCACTTTGCTCATTGAAAGGTCTCCTCTCCCTTTGCCGCCGCCCTATGATAGGTGACGAGGGACAGCGCCGCGCTGATGACGAAAATGACGATCCCGATGACGGACGCTACGTTGTATCGAGGATTTTGGTCGGTCGTTAAGCGATAGAGCCAAGTCACGAGCAGGTCGGTAGCTTGCGCCTGCGTGCCGCCGCCGTAATGCACGTTGTCCACGGGGCCGCCACCCGTCAACAGCCAGATCACGTTGAAGTTATTGATATTCCCGACGAATTGCGTGATGAGGTAGGGTGCCGTCACCTGCATCATATAGGGCAACGTAATTTTGAAAAAAATCCGCACGGGCCCCGCGCCGTCGATGGTCGCCGCCTCGTAATACTCGGTGGGGATATTCATCAGGATCCCCGAACACATCAACAGCGTATACGGCATGCCGATCCAAATATTGACGAGAATAATCATCACTCTCGGCAATAAGGACAGCCACCTCTGATCGGTCAGCCATAAAATCCTCGTCCCCAAAAGGGCGTTCAATATCCCGTCCCCGTCCAAAATCTTTTGCATCAAAAGCAAGGTAACGAATTGCGGCACGGCGATGACGATCACGAAGAGGGTTCGCCAAAAGCCCTTGAGCCGTATTCCCTTCCTATGAATGAGGAGCGCCACGAAAAGCCCCAAAAAGTAGTTGGAAAACGTAGCGAAAAACGCCCAGATAAACGTCCATACGAGCACTCGCAAAAAGACGAAGGCAAACCCCGTTCCGCCGCCCGAAAAGGAAAACATCTCGACGAAGTTTTTCACCCCCACCCAGTCGAACAGTTTCCCCGGCGGCATATGCGCGTAATCGTAATTCGTAAACGCGATGAGCGCCATAAAGATCAGGGGCATCACCGTAAAGACGACCAGCCCGAGAAGGGGCAAAGTCAAAAGGGTGATATGGAATCGTTCGTCCAACAGGGAGCGCATATCCTCTGCAAAGGTGGAAAGCGCTCGCCCTTCCCGAATGCGCAAATCATTTTCATAGTTCCCTTTCAGATTCATCGCCCATATTACGAGAAATCCTGCGACGACGGCGAGGCTCACGACGCCGTACAATAAGATCAGAAAACTGTTGTCCCCCGTGATTTTCTCAAAGACCTGCAATTCCTCGTTCCACCGTTCCCCGGCAAGCTGCGTCCCCAGATTCCCCGAGAATAGGTGCCCGATATACCTGCCTCCGAAAAAGAGCATATAGGCGATAAAGGCGAGCTCCGTCAACAGATACAGGCTCCCCTTGGCGATTTGTTTTCTCGCAAGCTGACCGTAGCCCATGATAAGAGCAGAGAGGCGAGTCTTTCCCGACCCGTCTTTCAACGCATAATACAAATCCGTAACGATACGCTTTCGCATTCTTTTCTTCATGCCGCCTCTCTCCTCTCTTTTGGTTATTTCGTCGTCTTTTCGATCCCTTCCACGCACGCCTTTAATTGCGCTGCCACGTCGAATTTGCCGCTCTGTTTACCCGTGATCATCGCCGTGCCCAACCCTTCCATGGGGATCCAAAGGGTGGAAGGTACTCCCTTTTGCGTCTTGCTGTATTCGAGCTGCTGCGTAATCGCCTTCGCGCAAATATCCGATTGCACCCGTTCGTCCGCTCGCCCGTCCTTATCCGTCGGCACGAATCCGCGCGCTTCGAAATGCTTGATCTGATTTTCCTTATTCGTATAGAACTCCGCAAAGTCCAACGCGTCCGTCTTATGCTTGGAATAGTTGTTGACCCCCATCATCTTATACCCGGCAAACGCTTTGAGTTGTACCTGTTCTTCCTCGGCAGTCCCCTTGTTTAACGTATAGGTAGGCAACTTTGCCGCCGCAAAATTCTCCCCCAAATACCCTTCGATCGTCGTCTTATTCCAGATACCCGACACCGCCGCCACGATGGACCCGTCGTTAAATCCCGCCGTGATTTTGGAATCGTTCACGTCCGCTTTGAAACGATCGTCCCGCACGTAATTCCACATCGCCTCGGTTACCGCTTTCCCGACCTCGCCGTCAAAATCACACTCGATCGTCGTCTCCGCCAGATGGTCGTCGTAGGTCACTTCATAGCCGAGATCCTTGCCGAAATAGAAGGACGTCGTGTACCACCCGTCCGCCATGGGAAAGGCGAACCGTTTTCCCTCCGCGCATTTGCTCAAAATCCCGTCGAAGGACTGCACGTCCGTTTCCGTCAGCACCCCCTTATTATAATAAAGGAAAAAGGTGTTGTCCGTATAGGGCATTCCGTACACCCCCGTTTCCCCCTTCACGCGGATGGTTGCCGCGTCCATGGACTCGTCGCTGTTCGCCTGCTGTACGCGCGCGAGCCGCTCCCCCGCGATTCGGGTGAGCGCATCCCCGTTGATGAGCTTGGATAACTGATCGTTAGAATAGGAAAAGACGTCGGCGGCGTTCTCCACGTCCTTCAAAATACGGGTCGCCACGTCGTTTTCTCCCTGTACGTCAATGACGATTTGATAGTTTTTTTCGGGGTGTTTGGCTTTGAATTCGTCGGCGACGGAAGTCGCGAACGCCTTATCCGCTTCGGATACCCATACCGTGAGTTTTATCGTATCCTCCATCGTATTTTTACAGCCTGCCGCCACGCCGAGCGTCGTGAGCAACGCCAAAACGCCACAGATGACTTTTTGATTTTTTCTCATACTTTTCTCCTCCTGTCTTTTCCATTAGTGTTCCTTATTTTCCCCCTTTTTATGCGGGGCAAAATAAAAAGAGCTCGTCCATG
>JAGAJI010000046.1 GCA_017626135.1 Clostridia bacterium
GCACGAAAGTGCGGCGGGGCGCTCGTCACTCCACGAAGCCGTGTAAGGGGACGTTACACGAACCGACGGGCTTCGATATAGAACTTCCAACGTTTCGCGCTGATCTTCTCGATCCGCGCGTAATCGGACGAAGTATGCAGGATATAGTTATCCCCCAGATAAATGGCGACGTGTCCCACCCGTTCGATACCCATATTGTATTGCCTGTCCTCGTTGGTAAAAAACAGGCAGTCCCCCCGTCGAATATCCGATTTCGCCACGTACTTGCCCTGTTTCACCTGCGTGCGCGTGGTGGTATTGAGCAAGGTTTTGTTGCCTTGGTAGAATGCGTACTGCACGAGGGAGGAGCAATCGAATTTCTGCGCGGAGAACCCCTTCAAGAAGTTCCCCTTGCCATCGTGCAGGCGAACGGCGCCGTAGACGTAGGGCACGCCGAGGAGCTTATAACCCTCCTCCACGACCTTCTCCACGTTTTCGTTCTCCGCCTTTTTCAGAGTGAAAACGCTGGCGTATTCGGTGTAAATATAGGCGATTTTATTCCGATAATAGGTCTTGTACCAACTGCCCGTTTTGCCGATCACCGCGTACATGGTACCCTTTGCCGCGCTTCCGAGCACCGCATACTCCGTGCCTGCGCCCGCGCGCAGATTGACGCCGTCGCCCGTACATAATATGTATTGCGCATTCGCGGAAACGGCGGGGGGCGTGCTCCCTTCGGGTGTAGAGGAAGTCGTCGGGGCGCTTGACGATGCGGAGGAGTTCGGCGGCGTCGTATTCGAACTTTCAGGCGAGGAATCGCCCGAAGAGTCCGCACTTGACCCGACGGAAGGATCTGCGCTCGAATCCACGGAAGTATCCGTACTCGGGTCGTTGGAAGTCGGGGGCGTGGAGCCGCTTGCGGCACAAGCAAAACTCGGGAATAAAAATCCCAGCGCCAAACATAGGGAAAGGAAAGATTTTAATTTTTTCATAGAATTACCTCACGATTTTATTTGCCCCTGCCGTTTTTATCGTTGTTCGTCTTTTGTGAAAATCGAGAAGGGAGAGTATGGGAAAAGTATTTTTTCAAAACGGCAAGGGCTTACATTTCATTATAGCGGCGCCCGTTGGATTTGTCAACGCATACATGGTAGTGGGTAATTGCCAAAAACGGCAAAATTTGGGAGGTTGTTTTGCGAGGGAGAGTATTCTGCGCGAGGGAAACTTGTTTTGAAAAAGTTCCCTCGTACGCTTGCAGTATTGAAAGTTTTATGCTATAATGAAGATATGGAAAAGTTTTTGACGGATTTGCATACCCATACCACGTTTTCCCACGACGGGAAAAACACCCCTATTGAGATGCTCGAAGGGGCGCGGGAGAAGGGGATCGCCTTTTACGGCGTGAACGAGCATTTTGACTACGACTACGATTTGTCCCTGTTGAGCGAGGCGGAGCGTCGGGCGCTGAAAAACGGGGACGAGGGAGAATATTTTCATACCCTTCGCCATTTGCAAGAGGATTACGGCGGCGTGATGAACGTCGCGGTCGGCGCAGAATTTGGATACTCTGAAAAGGAAGAGGTGCAGGGCAGGTATGCGTCGACCTATGAAAAGTACCGTCCCGATTACGTCATCAACAGCGTGCACGGGCAGGACGGCAAGGACTACGCGCGCTATACGTTCACGCAGGACAAGACGAAAACGTACGGGGAGTATTTGCGGCTCGTGCGCAGGAGTCTGGACGCCCCCTACCCTTATGATATCGTGGGACACGTCGGCTATATCGTGCGATACGCGCCCTTTGCGGACGCGAGGTTGTCTTTGGCGGAATTTGGAGAACGGATCGACGATATTTTGCTGACAATCGTGTTCAAAGGAAAAATTCTGGAAGTGAATACGGCGATCGCCGAAGGGACGCTCCCGACGAAGGAGCTCGTGAAACGGTATTTCGAGCTCGGCGGGCGGAAGGTGTCCTACGGCTCGGACGCGCACAAGAGAGAACGAATCGGGGACAAACGGGAAGAGGCGACGGCGATGCTTCGTGAAATCGGCTTTACCTGCTTGACCGTGCCTTTCCGCGGAGAACACATCGAGGTGAAGTTATAATGTCGGAGTTGGATTTATTGAAATTGTTGCAAAGCTACGGCGAGGAGACGGAGCTGGGGGATTTCACGCCCGAGGAATTGCAGGCGTTGCTCGAAGAAATGCAGGACGAGGCACCCATGTCTTTGACGAAAGAGGGATTTAAGGAAAAATACTTCGCCTTCTACGACGACGTCAAGGACAAATCCTTAAAAAAACAGGACTGGTAATTCCTCCTGCGAGGAAGTGCTTTTCCGCGTGCGACGGGTTTGTCGGGAAAAGGGCGGGCTCCCGTGGGGCGAAGAAAGGAAAAAAGATTTGCTTTTTTTCCAAAATTTTCTATTTTTCTCACAATTTTTTCTTGAATTGTATAGCATTCTTGAAAAGAATGTGGTATAATAGTTACAATGGTATAGTGCGGACGAAAAAATCGTATAGAAAAAATATATCGTAGGCCAAAATGAAAGGAGGAATTTTTCATCATGCAGCCTAAATACAAAAGAATCTTATTGAAACTTTCCGGGGAAGCACTTGCAGGCGATCAGAAGTTCGGACTCAATCACGAAGTGATTGCCCCCGTCGTGGATCAGATCGTGGAGCTCCACAAAATGGGGGTGCAGATCGGACTCGTCATCGGCGGCGGAAACTTCTGGCGCGGACGTCAGGGCACGAACATGGACCGCTCGACGGCGGATCAGATCGGAATGCTTGCCACGGTGATGAATTCCCTCGCCATGATGGACGCCATCGAACAGCGCGGCGTGCCCGTGCGCGTGCAGACGGCGCTCAATATGATCTCCCTTGCGGAGCCCCTCATCATGCGCAAGGCGCTTCGGCATTTTGAAATGGGCAGAGTGGTCATCTTTGCCTGCGGTACGGGGCATCCCTATTGCTCGACGGATACGGCGGCGGCGCTTCGTGCCTGCGAGATCGACGCGGACGTGCTTTTGATGGCGAAGAACGTGGACGGGATCTACGATTCCGATCCCAAGCTCAATCCCCAAGCGAAGAAGTACGACGTACTCAAATATTCGGACATTATCAATCGCAACCTGAAAGTGATCGACTTCACGGCGGCGACCATGTGTATGGAAAACAACGTGCCCACCCTTGCCTTTGGCTTGAACGAGGAGAACTCCATCGTGCGCGCGGTATGCGGCGAGAGTCTGGGAACGATTATAGAAGTATAAAACAAACGGATAAAGGAGAAAAATTATGATCGAAAACGAAAGAATCGAAGAGATGATGATGGAACTGGAAGAAAAAGCGGAAAACCCGCTGACGGCGCTGGACAGAGATTACGGCGCGATCCGTACGGGCAGAGCGAACCCCCGTATTTTGGACCGTCTGGAAGTGGAGGCGTACGGCGGTATGAGCAAGCTCGTGGAGCTGGGCAACGTCTCTGCGCTCGACGCGAAATGCTTGCAGATCAACCTTTGGGATAAATCCCTGCTCAAAGCGGTGGAGAAGGCGATTTTGCAGTCCAACATCGGTTTGACCCCCACCAACGACGGGAACGTCATTCGTCTCGTTTTCCCCGATATGACGGAAGAACGTCGTCGCGAGCTTGTAAAACAGGCGAAAAAGACGGGCGAAGAATCCAAGGTGGCGATGCGTAACCACCGCCGCGACGGTATGGACGTCATCAAAAAGATGAAGACGGCGAAGGAACTTTCCGAAGATCAGGCTGCCGATTGCGAGGCAGAGGTGGAAAAACTCATTTCCAAGTACATGACGAAACTCGAAGGGATAATTTCCGCAAAAGAGAAAGAGTTGATGTCTATTTGAGGAATGGATAGGAATACGATAATACCGAGGGAGAAACTTCCCAAACACGTAGCAATCATTATGGACGGAAACGGGCGCTGGGCAAAACAGCGCCTACTGTCGCGTTCGGCGGGACATAGAGAAGGGGCGAAACGAATGGAGGAGCTTACGCAACACGCGTTTGCGCTCGGTGTCGAGCACGTCACGCTCTACGCCTTGTCCACGGAAAATCTGAACCGTCCGAAAGAGGAGTTGGAAGAGCTTTTCGGACTCCTCCGCGAGCATTTCCAAAAATACAAGGATAAGGACAAGGACGTGGAGAATAAGGAGAAGATCCGTTTCCGCGCTTTGGGCGATTTATCTTTGCTCCCCGAGGATATTCAGGAAATTTTGAGAGAGGGAGAGAGAAGGACGGCGGAATTTACGGGCAAGAGCGTCAACCTTGCCGTGGCGTACGGGGGGCGCAGCGAACTCGTCCGCGCGGTGAATCTGGCAATCGAACGGGGGGAGCAGGTATGCGAGGAAAGCTTTTCAAAGCTCCTCTACACCCGGGATTTGCCCGATCCCGATCTGATCATTCGGACGGGGAAGGAGATGCGGCTTTCCAACTTTTTGCTCTATCAGGCGGCGTATGCGGAATTGTATTTTTCCGAAAAGATGTTCCCCGATTTCACGAAAGGGGATTTGGAAGAGGCGTTTCGCGATTACGCCGAGCGTAGAAGACGGTACGGAAAGACGGACGAACAGCTCGACGAAGCGGAATGAACGGGCGGCGTTTTGCTACGGAAACTCCCCTTTGCAATGAAAAAGGCGGGGGCAGGTATGCGTTGAACGTACGCACGTCGGCTTATTCCTTTGGTATAAACGACAGAACTTATAAAAAGGAAAAACAAAACAATGATAACAAGAATTATTTCAGGGATCTGGTATATGCTTTTGTTGGCGGTTGCGTACTGCCTCAAAATATTTTTGCCGTATCAGCTCGGGGATTTCTTCGTGGACGTGCTCGTGTACGTGTTTGCGTTCATCGGTACGTACGAGATCCTGCGCGCGTTAAAGGAAAACACGACCAAAACGGAACGCGTCGTCGTGTATTCGTTCGTCGGCGTCTGTATTCCCGTGACCGTACTTATGAAATACGTGCTTAACTGGGGCTTGACCGCACTCGGTGTGTGCACCATGACGCTCATCATCGTGCTGTTGTGCCTGCTCGTGTTTCAATACGACAAGACCTCCCTTGAAAGTATCGGGCTGTCCTTGCTCGCCTCGCTCTATCCCACGGGATTTTTGTCGATGCTCATCATCGCCAACCACGCCGGCGCGCCTGCGGAATATCTGCAACATATGGCGTTCGATTCCCGTTTGTTGGTATTGTTCGTCTTCGTGCTCGTGCCCGCCGTGGATTCGTTTGCTTACCTGTTCGGGAAGTTTTTGAGAAAATTCTTCCCCCAAAAACTTGCGCCCGTGCTCAGCCCCAACAAGACGATCATCGGTTGCGTGGGTGGTCTGATCGGCGGTCTGGTCGCGGCGGTGGCCATCTATTTCGCATACAACGCGTGGTTCGGCTCCTTCGATCAGATGGAACTGTGGCTGCCCGTTTATCTTCTCATCGGCTTTGCGACTTCGATCGCGACCATGCTCGGGGACTTGGTGGAGAGCTGTATCAAGCGCAAACTGCACGTGAAGGACATGGGCGACATCATGCCCGGGCACGGGGGAATCCTCGACCGACTGGACAGCACCCTCTACGCCACGGTTGCGGTATACGGAATCTACTCGTTGATTTCGCTGATTTTGACTTGACGCTTGCGGCGTCGCTTGCGAAGCGGAGCTCGGCTCGGCTTCGGAAAAAGGAAAATCACCTATGAAAAAAATAGCGTTAATCGGGGCTACGGGTTCGATCGGCAGGCAGGTCTGCGCGGTCGTGCGCCGTCACCCCGATAAATTTAAGATCGAAAGTATGGTGGCGAACGACTCGGGGGAAGAGTTCCTTGCACTCGTCAGGGAATTCAAGCCTGCCTACGCCGCCCTGCGGAATACGGACGTCGGGAAGAAGATTGCAGGTCTCGTGCCCGACGGCGTGCGCTTTGCCTGCGGCGAGCAAGCCGCGGAAGAGGCGGTGTTCTACGGCGACGTCGTTTTCGTGGCGGCGAGTGGATTCGCGGGACTCAAATACAGCCTCAAAACCATTGAGGCGGGGAAGGATCTGGCGCTTGCCAACAAGGAGACGCTCGTGTGTGGCGGCGAGCTCGTAAAAAGCAAAATGGAGGGGGCAGGTATTCGTTTACTGCCCGTGGACAGCGAACATTCCGCCCTGTGGCAAGCCCTCAACTTTCGCAAGGACGCCCCGTTTAGACGGCTGATTCTAACGGCGAGCGGTGGCCCCTTCTACGGATATACGAAAGAACGGCTTATAGCGGTCACCCCCCAAGCGGCGCTTTGTCACCCCACGTGGAAGATGGGGGCAAAGATCACGATTGACAGTGCGACGCTTCTGAACAAGGGGTTCGAGGTCATCGAGGCAAAATGGCTGTACGATGCGCCGCTGGACAAAATTCACACGGTGGTGCAACCGGAAAGCATCGTCCATTCCATGGTGGAGTTCGAGGACGGGTGCGTGATGGCGCAGATGAGCTATCCGACGATGGAATTGCCCATTCAACTCGCACTTACCTACCCCGAAAGGCTAAATTGCGGCGTAAAATCCCTCGATTTCGAGGCGCTCGGAAGCCTGCGGTTTTTGCCCCTCGAACGGAAAAAATTTCCCTGCTACGATTTGGCGTTGACGAGTGTGGAGCTGGGGGATAACTATCCCTGTGCGCTCAACGGGGCGGGGGAAGTCGCCGTGCGGGCGTTTCTGGACGGGAAGATTTCCTTTACGGATATCGCGTGTGCGATGGAGTATGCGTTGGAGAAAACGGAGCGTTTGCAGGCGAGTTCGTATGCGGCGCTTGCCGAGACGGACGCTCGGGCGAGAGAGCTCGCGAAGGCGTGGGTCGCTCGGGCGGAGTACGCCGCCCTTTTGAAGGAGAGAAGAATGTTGAATTTATTGACTTTTGTGGACGTAATGAAGAGCATCGGCGGTGGCGTGCTTGCCATCGTACTCTTTCTCGTGATGATCATGATACACGAGTTCGGACACTACGTGGCAGGCAAGGCGCTTGGATTTAAGATTATGGAATTTTCCATCGGGTTCGGACCCGCCATCTTCCAAAAGCGGAGCAAAAAGACGGGCGAGTTGTTCGCCGTTCGCGCCATTCCCCTCGGCGGCTATTGCGCCTTCGACGGGGAGGACTACGTAGAGGGCGAGGACGCGGAAACGCAGGGAAAGGAAGAAACGCCTTTTGAAGAGCTCGCCAAACACGAGGAAGAAATATACGTTTCGGCAGAGGCCGAAAAGGGAGCAAAAGAGACGAACGAGGCACCCATGGTCGAGGTGAAGGAGGAATATCCCGAGCCCAAGGGGGCGCGTTTTAATGACCAACCGCCGTGGAAACGTATCATCGTGCTCGTTGCGGGCGCGACGATGAATTACCTGTTGGCGCTCCTTATCATCGTGACGATGTTCGCTGCGCTGGGGAGACCGGTCTATCGGGTGGAAAAGGTTGCGCCCGAGGCAGACGCCTCGCAGGGTGCCGTCGACACCTATAACGAGGGCTTGCAGACGGGGGACGTGGTGCTGAAAGTGGACGGCAAGACGGTGTATCTCGTCAACGACTGGTTGGACGCGCTCAACGGTAAAAAGCAGGGGGAGCTCGTGCCCTTTACCGTCCTTCGGGAAGGGAAAGAGCAGGTCGTGGACGTGGCGATGGTGGAAGATGCGGTCGTGAAAAATATGTCCGACAATTCCGCGCTGTTCTTTGCGACGGGGATCGCCTATCGGGAAAACGTGACGGACGAGAACGGCGAGACGAAAATGCAGGTGACACGAGGGGGCGGACTTTCATCCGTGACCGTACGGGAAGGATTTTTCCAAACGATCGGGCGTTCCTTTGCCTATTCGTTCAAGATCGGCGGCATCGTGTTGCGCTCGATCGGGGAATTGCTGACGGGCAAAATCGGGATTGACGCCATGGGCGGGCCGATCACGACGATCAAGGTGACGGCGGAAGCGGCGTCGAACGGCGTACTGTCGTTCATGAATATCGCGGCGCTCATCGGCGTGAATTTGGCGGTGTTTAACTTGTTGCCCGTGCCCGCGCTCGACGGCTGTAAAGTCATTTTCTGCCTGATTGAGTGGATCCGCAAAAAACCCGTCAACCGCAAGGTGGAGACGATCATTCATTTCATCGGCATCATCTTCCTCTTCGGGTTTGCCATTTTGGTGGATCTATTGCAGTTATTCTAAAAGAAAAGAATACAGGCATCAAGCGTTTTGCTCGATACCTGTATTTTTTTGAGTGGACAATATAGGGATCTTACGCGCGGTTGGGGCGAATACATTCGCCCGTCGCCGCGCTTTGGAAAATGACGAAATAGCCCGTGTCGTCGTAGGGGGAAAGGGGGACGAAGGAACAGACGTTCTTGATTTCCTCGGGCGGATTTTCCCTGTCGTTTGCGCGCAGGGCATAGCAAATATAGTTCACCCGTCCGTCCGTTTTGAGCACGCCGACGAGGTATTCGGGCGACTTTGCCGAGCCCTGCACCCGTACCCATTCGCTGCACGAAAAGGCACCGTTTAGGGTCTTGTCGCGAGGGTAGGTCTTGAACAGCCGATCCACCTCGTCCTTCACGGAGAGGTAGTATCCGTCGGGGTCGGTTTCAAACGGGTGGCGTACGTTTTGAGCATCTTCATTCGTCGCGCGGTCAGACCGCTTTTTCTTGTCTTGGACTTGATCTGCGCTTTGAGCACGTGCATCGTTTTGAGTTTTCGAAAGCTCGACGCGTTCATCTTCTTCCTCTTCCTCCTCGTAATAGTTATTCATCGCCATTTTCTCATCGTTGTATTGCCCGTTCGCGCGCGGTTGATTTTCGGGAATGGGCGGCGCGATATCCTCCCTCGGCGCAGGGGGAGAATCCGGTGGCGGCGTGCGCTCGGGTTCGCTTGGCGTAGGGGCAGGTGCGCGTGGAGGGGTGGGCTCGGGGACGGGCGAAGGCGCGATCTCGTACCTGGGTGGCTCGTTTTCCGTTACGGTGGGGGAGGCGCCTGCGATTTCACCCCCGAATTCCCCCTTGATATTCGGAAATACGGGGGGCAGGGTTGCGTTGAGTATGGCGCGCCAGTCATAGGACTTGTTCCCGTTGATCCCGTAGGCGATGGGCACGACTTCGTTTTTCACGTAGCAGATAATCCCGCAAAAGCCCTCGGAAATATCGAGGTCGGAGAGAAGGTTGAAAAGGCTCTTGCCCCGAAGGGTGAGCATTTCCGTCTTGCCTTTTCCGTCCGATAAGAGGCAATAGTACTCCCCCGAAACGAGGGGCGCGAAGTTGATGACGGACACTTCGACGGCGAGGTTCTTGCCGTATTGCTCGATTTTGATAAGCCCTGAAAGGGTCTTGCCGTCCCCCGAAAAGCCCTGTCTTATCTGGCGGAGAATACACATTTTTTTGATATAATTCATAGAGTTGTCCTTAAAGGCTGTGTGACACAGCCTACCGAAAATATATTCTATAATACTATTGTAGCGGACGGACGGGAGAAAATACGGGCGGGTTTTGTCGAAAATCCGCTCGTTTTCACGAAAATTTCATAAAGAAAAGTGGGGCGAAAAGATTGACCTGCGCAATCGTTTCGCGTATAATAGAAGGGAAATAAAAAACGCCCGTGGGCGAGTTCGTTCGTCGTGCGCTCGGGTGGGAAAGAGGTTGGTATGGAACAGGAAAATCGGGAGAGCGAACTCCCTAAATACGATAAAAAAAGCTGGGGGAAGAGTGCGATCCTCGGCTTTCTGATCGGACTTGCGGTCATCGTGCCGGGGATCAGCGGCTCGACGGTGGCGATTATCTTCAAGCTGTACGATCAGTTTCTCTACGCCGTGGGGAATTTGTTTAAGAAATTCAAACGATGCTTTTTCTTCTTGCTCCCCATCGGGATCGGGCTCGTCCTCGGCGTGTTGCTCGGCTTTATTTCCGTCAAACAGTTGGTGGCGCTTCTGCCCTTCTCCATCGTGTGCCTGTTCGCAGGACTCATGTGCGGCGCTTTCCCCGCCGTCAAGGACGAGATTCAAGACGCGGCGCATACGCCCAAGCGTATGATATTATTTGGCGTGGGGCTCTTCCTGCCCGTGGCGGTGGGGTGCCTCTCCGCATGGCTGACCGTCGGCGGCGAAGTGGGCGGCGACGTCTTTGCAAGCGTGCAATGGTGGCAGGTGCTGCTTGGCGTGGTGATCGGCTATGCGTTCGGGATCACGCAGATCGTGCCCGGGTTGAGCGGCAGCGCCCTCCTCATGGCGGTGGGCTGGTTTCAAAGCCTGATGTCGAGCATCAGTCTCACCTACTGGAAATCCAACCCTGAGGTCTTTCTCGTCTATATCGGCTTGGGCGTGGGCGTGCTGCTCGGCATCTTCACCTTCTCGAAATTTTTGACCTACGTCTTCGGCAAAGCCCGTCAAACGGCGTATCACCTCATCGTGGGCTTGTCGCTCGGGTCGATCTTGTCCATGTTTTGTAACGGGGACATGATGGAGACCTATCTTCTGTGGGCGCAACAGGGCGTCAACCTCTTCGATATTTTCTTAGGAGTCTGTCTGTTTGCGGTCGGGATCGTCGGGTCGTACCTGCTCGTGCGCTATCAGAGAAAAAAGGACGCGGAAAGCGTCCAAAACGCCGTAGACCCCACACAGGTATGAGATGAAGTTCGAATTTTTACGAAAGGTGAATAAAAAGCTCCGCGATTTTTTCAAGGAAAACGGCTTCGGTTGTGACGTTTGCGGCGCGGAGCTTTTCGATTATCCCGTCCATCGGCTCTGCGCGGACTGCGAAGGGAAGTTGCAACGCAACGACGGGCGGGTCTGTCCCAAATGCGGCAGGCGGACGGTGGCGGAAGGGGTGTGTTTGAATTGCAAAAGCAATATGCCTTCCTTCACGCAGGGGTTCTCCCCCTTCGTGTACCGCGGGGAAAGCGCGTCCTTTATCAATCGGGTGAAGAACGGCGCGCCCTTGCTCGCGGCGTATTTTGCCGAGCAAATGGCGGACGACTTTCTTCGCAAATACCCCGATGCGGAGCGGTTCAAACGGGAGCCCCTTTTGCTCGTGCCCGTGCCCATGACGGAGAAGAAACGCAAGCAGCGGGGATATAATCAGGCGGAAGAGCTCGCCGAGGGCGTTTGCGAGAAACTGAAAGCGTCGGGGTATTCGGTGGAGCTGGATATCGGGATTTTACAAAAGGTAAAGGACGCCGCCGAACAAAAGCATATGGATTACAAGTCGCGACAGGACAACGTTTCGGGCGCTTTTCACGTGCATAAGCGTAAGGCGTGTCAAGGCAGGACGGTGGTGCTCGTGGACGACATCATGACGACGGGCGCGACGGGCAACGAGTGCGCGAAAAGACTGCTCGGCGCAGGGACGAAAGAAGTGCTCTTTCTGACGGCTACGGCTTTGCCCGAGCTCAAAGAATAAAAAAGGAAAAATCCCCGTGAAAACAGGTGTTTCACGGGGAACGTTTATTAAGGTTGCGTCAGGGCTATATCAGGGTTATGCCTGCGGTTTCTTCTGGATAAGACGGACGGCGTCGATCGTGTATAAAATACAGGAGACGACCATCAGTGTAGACACGACGGCAACGTAGACGAGGGAGACCGTTTGAGGGATCTCGGGCCAGACGATGTGCGTGACGATCATGAGGTATAAAAGAACGGTGGTCAGCTTTCCGTGCCATTCCGCGCTCTGTACGATCTGCGTCTTTTTGAAGGCGATGAACCGCAGGGTAAACGCCAGCGCTTCCTTGACTGCCATGATGACGACGGGCACCCACATCCGAGGGAAGTTGAAGAGCAAGGCGATCATGATCACGCCCTGTGTGAGCTTGTCGGCGATGGGGTCGAGTCCTTTGCCGAAGTCCGTCACCATGTGAAACTTTCTGGCGATAAAGCCGTCGACGACGTCGGTGACGCCCGACAGGACGATGAGCGCCAGCGCCCAGTAGGGCTCTTGGACGACGTACGTCCAGATGATGAAGGGGATGAGGACGAGTCTGAAAAAAGAAAGGAAATTCGGGATCGTGCAGATTTGTTCCTTGGAAAATTTTTCCTTCCAGTTGATTTTCGGCGTCTGTTCGTCCATAGGCGTTTCCTCCTCCCCAAAATTAAGCTGTAACCCATTGATAGTATGAGTATAGTACGCGCGCGGGATTTTGTCAAGTGGATTTGCGGAGTTCTACGCAATTTTCACATAATTTTTCCTTTTTGCCGCTTGGGGCAAGTCACCTTTTCTCCATCGCCCGCATATAATGAGATATCAAGAAAGCGAGGTGAACGGGTATGGAAGTGAGTTTTTCTCAATTGCGCGCGAAGGAAGTGATCAATACGCAGGACGGGCGGAAACTGGGTCGGGTGTGCGACGTTCTGCTGTGCTATCCCGAAAACCGTTGGATCGGGCTGATCGTGCCGAGCGGCAGGGGGTTCGGGAAAAAGCAGGACTTATTTTTGGAACTTAAAAATATCGTCAAGATCGGGGAGGACGTGATCCTCGTCAACGTGGGGTTCCCACGGGACAGGAACGAGAAACGCGGCCCTTGTCCCCCGACGCCGAGAGGGGGGTATCCGGGGGAAACGGGGGGACGGAATTTCGACGAATTTGAGTAAAAACTCCCGTTTTTACCAAAAAACTTGGTTTTTATACCGTGGCTTTTGCAAGTTATGCGAGAAAAAAAGCCATTTGTGCCAAACCTATTGCAATTTTTTTTATTTGTGCTATAATAGAGCCGGTGAGTAGGGAGAGCCTTATCCCCCCCCAAAAAAAAGCCGATAAAATTTTTCTGATTTTATCTGCTCTCCCTCTCCCGATTTCGTTAGTTTTTCGTTTTGACCGTGCGGGCGTTTCTATCCCGTGCGGCAACGTCAAAATACGTAACTTTCTCCTTAAGCAGACGAGAATGATAGGAACCTGATTATTCTCGTCTGCTTAACGCCGCCGCGTGATTCACGCGGCGGCGTTGCCGTTATACGAATCCGTCGTCTTCGCTCGCAATCCGTGGCGCGCTCTTTTTTGGGAAAGGGGTATTGACAACGGGAGAAAAATCTGCTATAATAAGGGCAGAATAAGCAAATTTCACTTACCTGTCACGAAACGTTGTTTTAACGTTAACAAAATTCGGTTATAATATATATAATCGTGCAATATCCGCCGCTTGGCGCAAAGATAAATTCAAAAGAGGTAAACGATGAAAATACTGATTGTAGACGATGAAATGATGATCCGCGAAGTCCTTCGCGAATACGTGGAGTTTGAGGGCAACCAAGCGTTTGAAGCCGCCGACGGCATGGAGGCGGTGCGGCTCTGCCGCGACAACGATTACGACCTCATTCTCATGGACGTGATGATGCCCCATTTAGACGGGTTCTCCGCCGTGAAGGAGATCCGCAAAAACAAGGATATTCCCGTGATCATGCTCTCCGCACGCGGTGAGGAATACGACAAACTCTTTGCCTTCGAGATCGGCGTGGACGATTACGTGACCAAGCCCTTCTCGCCCAAGGAAGTCATGGCGCGCATCAACGCCGTGACCAAGCGCCGCAAAGCCAAGACGAACGGGAACGAAATTCTCAAATTCGAGGGGCTGGAAATCGACATGGCGGGCAGAAACGTCTACGTGGACGGCGAGAAAGTGGAGCTCACCCCCAAGGAATACGAGTTGCTCTTTTACCTCGTTCGCAACAAGGGGATCGCATTGACGAGAGAAAAGCTTCTCTACGACGTCTGGGGATTCGATTTCTACGGCGACGACCGCACGGTGGATACCCACGTCAAAATGTTGCGCGGCAATCTGAAAGAATATCGGAAATTCATCGTGACCTTGCGCGGGCTCGGTTATAAATTCGAAGCGTAATGAAAAAAAAGCAAACGAAAAAACCCAAAGCGCCCAAGACGGAGAAACGCAGCCGTTTCGATAAATTCGCCTTTCGGGCAAGACAAAACGCCTCCAGCATCTACTTTTTGCTGTGGGCGATTTTTGGCGCTCTTTCCCTCGTGATCGTGCTCGTTTCGGGGTTCAGCCAGCAAATGGTGTTGGCGCAGTCGTACAGGGAACAGGCGGCGCGCGAACTTCTTGACAAGGGACAAAAGATCGAGCGGGAGATCAGCCGCGAGCCCCCCGACTGGGCAGGCGGCAATTACAGCGGGTATATCCGTATGCTCGCCCAAAATCACGACGTGGATATCCGTATTCTGGACGAGGAGGGGACGTTGCTCTTTCCCCGTGAACACAACTTCGATCCCAGCGCGCCCGAGGTGGAAGAGATCTTGGATTTCTCCGAAGAAATCGAGATGCTCTTTGAAAATTTAGAGGGCAAAGCCTATACCATGTACGAGACGAACAACGAATTCGTGTACGGGGCGAAGGTGGAATTGCTCCCGAATGCGAACACCTATCTGTACGTGACGCAGTCCCTCAAATTTCTGGAAACGGTGAGCGCGCGCATGAACGTGCGTATGATGCTTGTGTCCGTGTTCCTGTTCGTGCTCTCCTTCGTGGTGACGAGTGCGGTGGCGGGCTGGTTCACCACCCCCATCACGGAAATGACGCAAAAAGCCCATCAGCTTGCACAGGGGAACTTCGACGTGGATTTCCACGGCGGCAATTACAGCAAGGAGATGGTGGAGCTGGCGGAGGCACTCAACTATGCGCGCGACGAGCTGTCCAAGACAGACCGTATGCAAAAGGAACTCATCGCCAACGTCTCGCACGATTTCAAAACGCCGCTGACGATGATCAAGGGCTACGCCTCCATGATCATGGAAATTTCGGGGGATATTCCCGAAAAGCGCAACAAACACGCGCAGGTCATCGTGGACGAAGCGGATCGCCTCACCTCTCTTGTAAACGACGTGCTCGACCTATCCAAAATCGGTTCGGGTATCGAGACGTTCAAGGAAGAGGAAGTGGATATGTCGGCGTACGTGTACGAGATTCTCGATCGGTTCGCCTATCTGCACGAGACGAAGGGGTATACCTTCGTGACGGAGATCGAAGAGGGCTTGCGTACGGTTGCGGACGAGGGCAAGATCGGGCAGGTGCTCTACAACCTGATCGGCAACGCCGTCAACTACACGGGCGAGGACAATAGGGTGTACGTCAGTCTGAAAAAGATATCCGAGGACGTCTTCCGTTTCTCCGTGCGCGACACGGGGAAGGGGATCAAGCCCGAGGAATTGTCGGGCATTTGGGAGAGGTATTACCGCTCCAAGGACAATCACAAACGCCCGGTGCAGGGCACGGGGTTGGGACTCTCCATCGTCAAAAGAATTTTGGAGCGGCATCGCTTCCACTACGGCGTGGAGAGCAAAGTGGGGGAAGGCAGTATATTCTACGTAGATTTCCCCATCAAAACGCTTGACAAATAGGGACGTACGCTATATAATAAAGATAAGTGAATATTCTTTGGGGCGAGGTGTGATTCCTCACCGGCAGTAAAGTCTGCGAAGGGAGCGATCGCTCCCCCGAGTTGGTGAAATTCCAACACCGACGGTATAGTCCGGATGAAAAAAGAAGAGACGCGTTTTTTCGCATAAGAAAAAGGCTGACCGCTCCCTTTTGGGGAGCGGTTTTTTCGAAGAATATTTGCTGAATAATATTTTTCGAGGTGTATTATGGAAGAACAAACACAACAAGCAGGGCAAACAGGGCAAGAACAACCCCAAGCGACCAAAATGAGGGGGGCAGGTATTCGTGCACAGCTCAAAACCCGCTTTTCGGCAAAGCGCGTCGCGCTGATGGGAACCTTCGTCGCACTCGCCTTTTTGGTCAGTCTTTTGGATTTTCCCATCTTCCCGAGCAGTCCCGTGGCATTTTTGAAACTTGATTTCGGCAACGTCTTTATCTTATTGATCGGGTTCCTGTTGGGCCCCGTGGAAGGGGTGATCGTCTGCGTGCTCAAAGAGACCGTTCGCATCATAGCGGGGAGCACGGGCGGCGTGGGAGAGCTTGCGAATATGCTGATGACCAGCGCGTATATTTTGCTCCCGACCATCGTCTATCAGTATCACAAGGGAATCAAGACGGTGGCGCTCACGCTGGCAGGGGCGTGTTTGACCGGCACGGCGGCGGCGCTTCTCGTCAACCGCTTTATCACCTTTCCTCTGTTTATGGGCGAGCAGGGGGTGACCGTATTTATGGGAAGTTTCTGGCTCATCGTGGCGTTCAACCTCATCAAGACGGCGAGCATCGGGATTTTGACCCTTTTGCTCTACAAACGACTGTCGAATTTCTTAAAAAAGATAAAAATTTGAGGAATACGGCGGTAAATCATTGCAAAAATTCCCAAGAGGTATTATAATTAAGGTATGGCAATTTTTATTTCAAAATCCCGTGAACAAACGGAGCAGTTCGCAACCGAATACGCCAAGACGCTCAAGCCCTACGACGTCGTCCTCTTGGACGGGGACATGGGTGCGGGGAAGACGGTGTTTGCCAAGGGCGTGGCGAGAGGGCTCGGCATCGAGGAAGAGGTGACCAGTCCCACCTACGCCTACATGAACGATTACGACGGACGGCTCTTTCATTACGATTGTTACCGCATCGAGTCGGTGGCGCAGGCGGAAAATTTGGGGCTTGCCGACTATTTCGAGATGGGGGGCGTCTGCCTCGTCGAGTGGGCGCAGAACATTGCGCCCCTTTTGCCCAAGAAAGTCAAGCGGGTGTGCATTCGTAAAGTAAGCGAGAACGAACGGGAAATCGAGTATTGAGGAAGGGTTATGAAGAATTTTTTAGCGGTGGATACGAGCGGCAACCACCTGAGCGTGGTGGCTTGCAAAGACGGGAAGACGCATTCGGTATTTTTGCCCGATTGTGCGATGAAGCACGCCGTCTCCATCATGCCTGCGATCGAGGAATGTTTGCAAAAAGCGGATATGCGCCTTGCGGAATGCGATTTTTTCGCCGCCGTGGTGGGCGCGGGTTCGTTCACGGGAATCCGAATCGGCATTTCCGCCGTGAAAGGATTTTGTCTGGCGTTCGATAAACCTGCGTTGCCCGTCACGTCTTTCGACGTGATTGCATATAATGAGGAAAAGGGAAAAATTCTCACCCTCGTCGACGCCCTGCACGACAGCTACTACGTATGCGGCTACGAGGACGGCAAAGTCGTCCTTCCCCCCGCCTACCTTTCGGAGGAGGAAACGCTGGCTTTTGCGGAAAAAGGCTATACCATGTCTGCGTTCACCGAACTTCCCATCGCAGAGAAGGCAGCGGTGAAGACGATCGACCCTTGCTTGGGGTTGGAGCGCGCGGTGAAACGACTTGCCGAGGAAAACGCCTTCGGGGAATTGACGGCTCTGTACGTGCGGAAAAGTTCCGCGGAGCTGAACATGGAGAAAACGGTATGATGACGATTCGACCGTGGAAAAAGAGCGATCTGGACGCCATCGAGCGGATCGAGGCGTTCTGCTTTGCCGATCCGTGGACGAGAGACAATCTCGCGGACGTGTTGAAATATCCCCACTACCGCAGTTTTTTGGTGGAAGACGGGGGGCAGGTATGCGGTTACGGGTGTATCACGGTCATGTTCGAGCACGCGGAAATCGCGAATATCGCGGTGGCGGCACCCTATCGCGGCAGGGGGATCGGCAAGTTTTTGTTGCACACCATGCACACGACCGCCAAGGCGCTCGGCGCGGAGGAGTGTTTTTTGGAGGTGCGGACTTCCAACGTAAATGCGATTGCGCTCTATGAAAAGAGCGGATACGAGCGGTACGGCGTTCGGGCGCGGTATTACGGCAACGAGGACGCGATCCTCATGAAGAAGAAACTTTAATTTCGGAACGGAGTGGCTCCGCTTGTTTCGCCTTCGGCGATGAAACCGCTTCGCGGTTGGGGCGCAAGCTATTGCTTGCTTTTTATGGGTCCTGTTTTGTGGGCTCTGCCCACACCCGGAGGGAGCTCTGCTCCCTTCACCCTCGCCGGAAACTGAGTTTCTGGACTTCCAGTCAGGGGAGGTGCTTTTACGGTTGATTTATCGGAAGTTGGGTTCGTACAAAAGGGCGAAGGCAAGGACCTCGTGTTCTTGCACGGATATCTTTCTTCCAAAGAGGCGTTCACCGCACAGACGGAGTATTTCTCTCGCTTTTACCGCGTGACGGCGATCGATTTTTTGGGCTTTGGCGAAAGTAGGGAATTGACGAGTGCTTTTTCCGTCGACGATTACGCCGACTGGCTCTACGACGTCCTCACCGCTCTGCACGTGCAAAAACCGCACGTGGTCGCCCATTCCTTCGGGTGCCGCGTGGCAATAAAACTTGCCTCTAAGTATCCCGATTTTTTTGATAAAATCTTACTCACCGGCGCCGCAGGCGTCATTCTCAAACGGGGACTTCGATACCGTATCAAAGTCAAAACCTATCGGCTCGTGAAGAAATTTGCCCCTCGCTTTGCCGAGCGGCATTTCGGGAGTGCGGAGTATAGAACCCTCTCGCCCGTCATGCGCGAAAGCTATAAAAAAATCGTCAACGAGGATTTGAGAGAGTGCGCAAAACGCATTGAAAATCAAGTGCTCTTCGTGCAGGGGGAAGAGGATAAAACCACCCCGATCGAGGAAATCAACGCATACCTGGTATGCCTGAAATACGCAAAAGTCGTTACGATGCCCGGTGGACATTTCGCGTTTGCGGAGTATCCCACGGCGTTTCATCTTATTGCAGAGGATTATTTTTATGAATGAAGTCGTATTGAGAATCGTGGCAGCGGCGGTCGTCGCTTTCCTGCTCTGTTTCTCCACAACCAAACTGCTCGGCGCTATGCAGCAGAGCGGCTACAAAAACGGGAACTTCTTCCGTTGGCTTAGACGCAAGGATAATTTGCAGTATAATCGACTGGCGGTGCTCGCGCTCTGTCTCGTGCTCGTATCCACGGTGACCGCGCTTTGTTTCTCCTTCTTGGGGGAGCAAGCGGCGCTCCTTATCGCCGCCATTCCCTTTTTCGGGCTCCTGCTTTTGTATTTCTACGCGGACGGAAAATTTGCGCTTAAAGTCCCTGCCAAATACACGGGACGCTTTTGTCGCCTGTTTGCCGTCTACTGGCTTTTCACCGCGAGCGTCGCTTATCTGCTCGTCGCCGTATGCGCGGCGTTTGCCGATCTACACGGCGGTACGTTGTACGGACTCATGCAGTACGCGCCCGTGGGGATCCTGCCTGCGCTCCTGCCTTTCCTTTTGATGGGAGCGAACGCTTTGACGGGCGTTTTCGAGGGGTATCGCAACCGCAATTTCGTCAAACGGGCGGGGCAGGTATTTGAGCGTAGCGGCGTCATCCGCATCGGGGTCGTGGGGAGCTATGGCAAAACTTCGGTGAAAAATATCCTCAAAACCCTCCTGTCCGAGAAATATTCCGTCATCGCTACCCCCGAATCCTACAACACCCCCATGGGGATCGCCAAGACCGTCCTCTCCAACGAGTGCGAGGGCAAGCAAATCTTTATTGCGGAAATGGGCGCACGCAAGAAGGGGGATATCAAGGAGCTGTGCGATCTCGTCAAACCCGACTACGCGATATTTACGGGCGTTTGCGAACAGCATATCGCCACCTTCGGGAGTCTCGAAAATATCTGGGCGGAAAAGAGTGAAATCCTCAAATGCGGCGCGAAAAAAGTCGTTTGCGGCAGTTCGCTGAAAACGTGGTTGCAGGAAACGGACGATCGGGTGCTCGTGTTGGACGAGGGCGCGGACGCGCAGTTCGGCGCTATGGCGACGGCGTTCACGCTCCGACTTTACGGGGAAAACGTACCCGTCAAGACCAAGTTGCTGGGGAACGCCGCCGTGGAAAATATCCGACTGGCGGTCGCGCTCTGCGTGGAGCTCGGGCTCACGGCGGAGGAGATCGTGCGCGGGATCGAAAAGCTTGCACCCATTCCCCACAGATTGCAATGCACCGAGCAAAACGGCGTGTATATTTTGGACGACGGGTACAATTGCAACCCCAAGAGTGCGGAAGAGGGGATCGCGGCGCTCCAACGCTTCGGCGGCAGGACCTGCATCGTCACCCCCGGCATCGTGGAGTGCGGCGTTCTCGAAGGCAAGATCAACCGCGAGCTGGGCAAGAAAATCGCTGCGGCGAATTTCGACAAAGTCATTCTCGTCGGCACGACCCTCGTAAACGCCGTAAAGAGCGGCTACGAGGAGAGCGGCGATATGGAAAAGTGCGTCGTCGTCAGTACGCTGGACGGCGCGAAAGCGGAGCTTTCGAAATGGCTCCAAAAAGGGGACGCGGTTCTTTTCTTGAACGATTTGCCCGACGTGTATTGAGAAAACTCAAAAACGGAAGAAACACCAAAGCGAAGAAATTTTGCGGAGGTGTTTTTTTATGCGGAACGTGGCGGTGGTGTTTGGCGGTAAGTCTTGCGAAAACGAGATTTCCATTCTGACGGGGGTGTTCGTGCTCAACGTGCTCGATCGGGAAAAGTATAATCCCGTACCCGTTTACGTACATACGGACGGGGGAATGTACACCTCGTCCAAGATGAACGATTTGAGAGTTTTCAAGGAAAGGAAGTACGGCTGTTTCGAACGGGTTTTCTTCGACGGGGGTACCATGTACGCGTTGAACGCCAAGAAAAACAAAATCAAGGAAATGTGTAGGATCGACGTGGCGCTCAATTGTTGCCACGGCGGGTTGGGGGAAGGGGGCGGCGTTTCCGCGATGGCGGCGTGGAACGGGATCCCCCTTGCGTCGCCGGATATCACGCCTTCCGCGGTGTTTTTGGATAAGTGTCTGACGAAAATCGTCATGCAGGGGTTGAATATCCCCACCCTCGACTATATCCGCGTGAACGAGTCCGACTACAAAAAGCGCGCCGCCTTTTTGCTCAAACGGGTGGGAACGAAGCTCAAATACCCCGTCGTGATCAAGCCTGCCCACCTCGGTTCGTCCATCGGGATTACGGTGGCGCGGACGGAAGAGGAAGTCAAGACGGGCATGGAGATCGCCTTCGCACTCGATCATCGCCTGATTATCGAAAAATATCTTGAAAACAAGCAGGACGTCAACTGCGCCGCCTACGAGTCGGACGGAGAGATCTACGTTTCCGAGCCCGAATCGGCGTTCGGGAAGGGGGTATACTCTTTTGAAGAAAAGTATATTCGCCGCACCTCGGACGGGGTGGGCGGCAAGACGGGGAATCATGCAAAGGAAGGGGGCAGGTGCGCGTTGACGCCCGATTTGCGGGAAAAGATCCGCGCGTACACCAAGACGGTGTATAAGCGCATGAACCTCAAAGGGGTGGTGCGCATGGACTTTTTGGTGAGCGAAGGGAAAGTCTATCTTTGCGAGGTGAACACCGTGCCCGGGTCGCTCGCCTATTATCTCTTTTGCGAGCGCGTATCGGACGCGCGTGCCTTCTTCGGAGACCTGATCGAAGAGGGGATTCGCGATTTCGCGAAGAAGGAGAAGAAGCTGATCACGACGGGGATCTTGAAAACGGCAAACGTCAGAAAGTGACGAATAAAGGCTGCATATTATATTGTATGTAATCGCCCGCGCGCATAGAAATAATGCGCGCGGGCGTAATGCTGAAATTTTTTTTGATTTTTTTGTTTAAGGGGTGAAAAACTCGGTTACATATAACTGTGAACGAAAACAGTGAGCCGAAAAAAAGTTTCGGTCAAAGGAGTGATAATTATGGCAGGAAAAGTAATTGGTATTGACCTTGGTACTACGAACTCTTGCGTAGCGGTTATGGAAGGCGGCGAACCCGTCGTCATCGCAAACGCGGAAGGTGCGAGAACGACGCCCTCCGTCGTATCTTTCCAGAAAGACGGTTCCCGTGTCGTCGGGCAAGCCGCAAAGCGTCAGGCTGTTGCAAACCCCGACAAGACGGTGATTTCCATCAAGCGTCATATGGGTTCCGATTATAAAGTAGACATCGACGGGAAGAGCTATTCTCCCCAGGAAATTTCCGCAATGATCCTTGCAAAGCTCAAAGCGGATGCAGAAGCGTATCTCGGACAGAAAGTGACCGAGGCGGTCATCACCTGCCCCGCGTACTTCTCCGACTCTCAGCGTCAGGCAACGAAGGACGCAGGGAAAATCGCAGGCTTGAACGTGCTTCGTATCATCAACGAACCCACGGCGGCGGCACTTGCGTACGGTCTGGACAAAGACAAGGGCGGCAAGGTCATGATCTACGACCTCGGCGGCGGTACGTTCGACGTCTCCATTCTGGAAATCTCCGACGGCGTATTCGAAGTGCTCGCCACGAACGGCGACACCAAGCTCGGCGGCGACGACTGGGATAACAAGATTATTTCCTATCTCGTAGACGAATTCAAAAAATCTCACGCCATCGACCTTTCCAAGGACAAAATGGCAATGCAGCGTTTGAAGGAAGCAGCGGAAAAGGCGAAGATCGAGCTTTCGGGCATGACCTCCACCAACGTCAACCTTCCCTTCATTTCCATGAGCGCAGAGGGTCCTCAGCACCTCGACGTCACCATCACGAGACAGAAGTTTGAAACGATGACGGCGGACCTTCTCGAAAGAACGGTTGCGCCTATGAAAGCGGCGATGAAGGACGCAGGTCTTTCGTACAGCGACATCGACAAAGTCATTCTTGTCGGCGGTTCCACCCGTATGCCCGCAGTCGTGGCAAAGGTGAAGGAAGTGACCGGCAAGGAACCCTTCAAGGGTATCAACCCCGACGAATGCGTCGCAATCGGCGCGGCGGTACAGGGCGGCGTGTTGACGGGCGAAGTCAAGGACGTGCTCCTGCTCGACGTTACCCCTCTGTCCTTGGGTATTGAAACGCTCGGCGGCGTATTCACCCGTATCATCGACAGAAACACCACCATTCCCGTCAAGAAGAGTCAGGTATTCTCCACGGCGGCGGACAATCAGACGAGCGTGGATATCCACGTATTGCAGGGTGAACGTCAGTTCTGCAAGGACAATAAGACCCTCGGCAACTTCATGCTCACGGGCATCGCGCCCGCTCCCCGCGGAATTCCGCAGATCGAAGTTACCTTCGATATCGATGCGAACGGTATCGTGCACGTAACCGCGCAGGATAAGGGCACGGGCAAGTCCACGGATATCACCATCACCTCCTCGACCAACCTTTCCGAAGAGGAAATCGACAAGGCGGTGAAGGAAGCGGAACAGTTCGCGGAAGAGGACAAGAAACGTAAGGAAAAGGTGGAGAACAGAAACAAGCTTGACGGCATGATCTTCTCCGTAGAACAGACGATGAGAGAAGCGGGCGACAAGTTGGACGAAAACGACAAGAGCACGTTGCAGGCGGCTGTGGACGCGGCGAAGAAAGAGCTGGAAAGCGAAGACGACGACCGTATCAAAGCGGCTTACGACAAGCTGATGCAGGACGTACAGCCCGTGTTTGCGAAACTTTATCAGCAGGCAGGCGGTGCGCAGGGCGCAGGCCCCGATATGGGCAGCGACGATACGGAATTCCACCAGTAAAAACACACTCATCGAATACATGGGTGGCTTGAATGAGCGTAAATCGGGTTTGGCAAATGTCAAACCCGTAAACGCTATATAGGTAAGAAATATGGCAGATAAGAAGAATTATTACGAAATACTCGGCGTGGACAAAAAGGCGACGCCCGAGGAAATTAAAGCGGCGTACAGAAAGCTCGCGATGAAATACCACCCCGACCGCAACCCCGGCAACGAAGAGGCGGCGGAGAGGTTCAAGGAGATCAACGAGGCGAACGAGACGCTTTCCGACGAACAGAAACGTGCGGCGTACGATTACGAGCTTGAGCATCCCGGTATGGGCGGCATGGGCGGCATGGGCGGTTTCGACGGCTTTGGCGGCGGCGCGGGCTTTGAGGATATCTCGGATATTTTCAGCAGTATTTTCGGCGGCGGTTTCGGCGGCGGTAGCGCGCGTACGAGTCGTTCGTTCGTCGGCGAGGATATTCAACGGGAAATGACGCTTTCTTTCATGGACGCGGCGAAGGGTTGCAAGAAGACGTTCAGCTACACGAGAAACGAACCTTGCGCAAGCTGTCGCGGCACGGGTGCGAAGGACGGCACGGCGCTCTCTACCTGCGGAAAGTGTCAGGGCCGAGGAATCGTGCAACAGGTGCAGAATACGATGTTCGGGCGCACCATTCGTCAGATGCCCTGCCCCGATTGCGGCGGTACGGGTAAGATCATTCGCGAAAAGTGTCCCGAATGTAAGGGGAAGGGCTCCCAACGCAAGGAGACGACGGTGTCTTTCGACATTCCCGCAGGCGTGGATACCAACAGCTACATTCGCAAGAAAGGGTTTGGCCAAGCGGCGCCAAACGGTGGAACTCCGGGGGATCTGATCATCATTTTCCGCGTGGAGCCGCACAAGATCTTCACGCGCGACAAGTTTGATTTGAAGTTAGATTTGCCCATTTCGTACAAGACGGCAGCGCTCGGCGGCACGGTGAAAGTGCCCACGATCGACGACACGTTCGAGTTCACGGTTCCCGAAGGCACGCAGAGCGGCACGATATTCACGTTGCGCGGCAAGGGCATCAAGTCGGCGCGGGGCGGTACGGGCAATTTGATCTTGCGCGTGGTCGTGGAAGTCCCGACGAAGCTTTCACGCGACCAGAGAAAAGAGCTTGAAAAGTTGGACGATGATTTGGATCTGAAACAGTACGAAAAAATGCGTAGATATTCGGACAACGTAGAGACCTTATACGGCGAAAAACCGTACGTGAAATAATGCGAAAACGCAACCCTCGGGTTGCGTTTTTTTTGCGCGTCCTGACGGGCAACCCAAGCCGGAAGTCCGGAAACTCAGTTTCTGTCGAGGTGCAGGACGAGCTGCCCGTTAAGCCAAGCATTGATAATGCTTGGTAGGGGCGAGATAAGCGAACGCCGATAGGTAGGCGTGAGCGTGACCGAGGGCAAAGAACAGCTTTGCCCGAGACCGAGCTGCCCGTTAAGCCAAGCATTGATAACGCTTGGTAGGGGCGAGATAAGCGAACGCCGATAGGTAGGCGTGAGCGTGACCGAGGGCAAAGAGCAGCTTTGCCCGAGACCGAGCAGCCCTGACGAGGTGTGGAGCAGAGCTCCACGAAACAGGCCCCATTAAAAGCAAGCGAAGCTTGCGTTACTAACCGCGTAGCGGTCAATCGCCTATGGGCGAAAGATTAAGACTTCCGCCAAAGCCGCTCCGCAAAACGCTTGCAAAATTCTGCACGCTGTGCTATAATAAAAAGGTGAGGTGCATTTATGAAATACGTTGAATTGACAATCCATACCACTACCGAGGCAAGCGAGATCATCTCCGACATCATGTGGAATTACACCGATTACGGCGTCACCATCTGCGACAGGGCGGATATCATCGCTTTGCAGACGGCAAAGGAGTCCACTTACTGGGACTACATGGACGACGAACTCGTGCAGGACAAACCTTCCGACGTGCTCGTGAAATGCTACGTCGCGGAGGATATTGCTGCACAGACGGTGTCGGCGATTCTCAAAGACGTGCAGGACGCCAAGGAGAGGAGCGAGGGGATCCTTCCCTTCGGGACGCTCGAAGATACCAAGCGCCTCGTGGACGGCGACGACTGGATCGACGTGTGGAAAAAACATTTCCGCCCCATTCATCTGGGGGACGTAGTCGTCGTGCCCGAATGGATTGAATACGCACCTGCCCCCCACGAACGGGTGGTTTTGCTCGATTCCAACATGGCGTTCGGCACCGGGGAGCACGAGACGACTTCCATGTGCGTGGAGCTCATGCAAGAGTATATCACGCCCGATTCCGTGTGTATCGACGTCGGTTGCGGAAGCGGGATTTTAGGCATCTCCGCCGTCAAGCTCGGCGCGAAAAAAGCTTACCTCACCGACATCGATCCCATCGCGGTGGAGAGCGCTCTGCACAACAGCGAGCTCAACGGCGTCGCGGCGCAGACGGTCGTCGCCCATGCCAACCTGCTCGACGACACCGACGTGCAGGGGGATATCATGATGGCGAACATCACGGGCGAGGTGCTGAAAATGCTTGCGCCCTTCATTCCCAAAAACCTGAAAACGGATGGCGTGCTCATTTTGAGCGGTATCATCGAAAGTCGGTTGACGATGGTCAAAGAGGCGTATGAATCGGTGGGCATGAAGGTCGTGCTCGAAAAGAGAAAGGGTGAGTGGTTTGCACTCGTTTTGAAACATAATTGAGAAAAGGAAGGCACCATGTCTGCGTTGAAACGTTTTTTTGTCGATAAAATTGAAGAGGTGACGGAGCTTTGCGGCGAGGAATTCGAGCACGCGAAGAACGTGTTGCGCCTTGGCGCAGGCGACGAGGTGATTTTGCTCGACAACAGCGGCAAGGAATACACCGCCGTGATTGCAAGCGTGGAGAAAAAGCGCATGATTTTGAACGTCGTACGCACCGAGGTGGGTACCAGGGAAGCGTTGACGGACGTTTGCTTATTGTTCGGGTATCTGAAAAACGCCGACAAAAACGAGTTTATCGTGCAAAAAGCGGTGGAGCTCGGCGTGAAGGAGATCGGTGTCTTTTCCTCCGAATACTCCTCGGCGTACATGAATGCGAACAAGTTGGAGCGCTTGAATAAAGTGGCAAAAGAGGCGGCGAAACAATGCCTGCGCGCAACTGCGCCCAACGTCGTCTATTACGATAAATTTGAAAATGCACTCGCCTCGGCGAAGGGGTATGAAAATAAAATTTTTGCCTGCGAATTCGCCACCGAGAGTAAGTTTGATTTGGAGAAATTGCAAGGCAGCACCGCGCTCGTAATCGGGAGCGAAGGGGGCTTTTCACGGGCGGAGGAAGAACTCGCCAACGGACTTGGATTCGCTTCCGTCACTTTGGGCAAACGCATTTTGCGCGCGGAGACCGCGGCGGTCGCTCTGACGAGCGTCGTGATGTTTGCGCTGGGAGAACTCCGATGAAGGCGGTCGTGTATACCCTCGGTTGCAAGGTCAACGACGTGGAGAGCGGCTCGATCATACGAGGCTTGGAGGAGCTCGGCTACGAAGTGTCTCGGGAGATGGAGCCTGCCGATTTGTATATCGTGAACACCTGTGCGGTCACGGCGGAGGCGGAGCGCAAAAGTCGGCAGACGGTGGGCAAGGCGATCAAGTGCAATCCCAACGCGAAGATCATCGTCTGCGGTTGCGCATCGGAAAAATCCCCCACGGCGTTTTTGGAAAAAGGGGGTACCATGTACGCAGTGACGGGTGCGCAACGCAAAAATCAGGTACTCGAAATCGTGAAAGCGGGGCTTGAAAAAGATGCGCGCGGCGTGAAGATCGAAGAGGAAAAATCGTACGAGGAAATGCCCCTGCCTGAGTGTTTGAAAACGCGCAATTTCGTAAAAATTCAGGACGGTTGCAACCGTTTCTGTTCCTATTGCATCATTCCCTATCTGCGCGGACGGAGCCGTTCGAGGCACATGGAGAGCGCGGCGGCTGAAATTCTGTCGAGCGAGGCGCAGGAGACGGTGGTGACGGGCATCGACGTGTCCGAATATAAGGACGAGGCGGGGTACGATCTTGCCGATTTGATGCTTGCAGTCCAAGACGCGGATACGCGTATTCGGCTGGGTTCGCTTGAAGTCAGCCTGATCACCGAGCGGTTTTTGAATGCGCTCAAACAGGTCAAGCATTTTGCGCCGCAGTTTCACCTTTCCTTGCAGAGTGGCTCGGATAGGGTGCTCAAAAGCATGAATCGCCACTACACCCGCGCGGAATATTTGGAGAAATGTCGCATGATTTACGAGGCGTTTCCAAACGCTGCTATCACGACGGATATCATCGTCGGGTTCCCGACGGAGTCGGAAGAGGATTTTGAGGACTCCCTGCGCATCGTGGAGGAGGCGGGATTTGCACAAGTCCACGCCTTCCCGTATTCGCCGAGAGAGGGTACGAACGCCTACAAGCGCTATAAGGAATTGCCCTTTGCCTTAAAGAAGGAGCGCGTGGAAAGACTTATCGAACGCGCGGCGGAGCAAAAGAAAACATATATGGAACGTTTCGTCGGACAAGTTTTGGAGATGGTTCCCGAGAACTGTTTTGACGGGTTCACGGAAGGATATTCCGAGAATTATATTCGGGTGTACGTAGAGGGTGAAATGGAAAAACGCCCCACCCATGTCTGCGTTGAACGAATTTTCAAGGACGGAGTCCTTGCAAAAATAAAGGAGAAATAACTCATGGAAAACTGTATTTTTTGTAAGATTATCGCGGGAGAAATTCCCTCGCCCAGACTGTACGAAGACGATCAGATGATCATCATTCGCGATATCGAACCCAAGGCGAAATTGCATTATCTTTGTCTTCCGAAAAAGCATTTTGCCTATCTTTCGGACATGGATGAAGAGCGTGCGGAAATTTTGAAACATTGTTTCCAAGTCATTCCCACCTTGCAGGAGCAGTTGGGTTTGCAGGACGGCTATCGCGTCGTCATCAACCAGGGCGCGAACGCCGGACAGACGGTGTTTCATTTGCATATTCATTTGTTGGGGGGCGAGGTGCTCGGCGATTTTTAAAACGAAGAATCTGCTTCGAAATACAGCGTCGAACTTGCGGTTTTTCTCGCTCGTTTACGCTTAGTAAACTCCCGTCGAAAAATCCGCGTTCTTCTTGTCTTTCTTGCAGCTTGCTTCGTTTTAGCAGTTGGGAGAGGGTGCGTAAAATCCGAGGCGCAATACGGCGTCGAACTTGCGTTCCCCCTTGGTCACGTACGCTTAAGTACGCTCCCTGCGGGGGAGCCACATTCTCCTTGTCTTTCTCGTAGCTTGCTTCGTTTTAGCAGTTGGGAGAGGGCGAGGCAAAACGCACGCCGCAATATGGCGTCGAACTTGTATTCCCTTAACGTCAAAGATAACGCACGGCGGAGTTTTAAGCTCCGCCGTAGTTTTTTCCGAATCGGTGTTGCGAAAGTATAAAATCCCGTCAATCCGTCAATAATCCCTTCCGTAGTAAAAACGGGAGGGATTTTTATGTACCGATTGAAAAATTTTATCTGCGTGAGTCTTTCTTGCCTTTTGTGCCTGTTGCTCGGCGTGGGCGTCAAGGCGGCAAACGTTTCCCGCCTTTCTGCGTTGAAGGGGGAACGGACGTATTTTTTGGACTCCGCCTCCTCCCAAGGATTGAGCAAGACGGAGCTCTCTTTTGCGGAGCTCGGACGGGTGAAAGGGGAGTGTGTTCAATTCGATTTACAAGCCTACGAGGGGGGCAGGTATGCGACGAACGAGGAAATCGCGCAAAGTATCTTGCGTAAATTTCAGGCAAAAACCCGTTTTGTCGAGGAAGTGAACGGAACGGTTTCCTACTACGCGTACACCCCTTTTTGGCAGGGTGGACTTCTTTTACAGGGGGAGCGAGTCAACCTCCATATCGCGATCTCTTCTTCGTATTGCGTGGTGGGGACGCCCGTCATTTTCGGCGGCTATTAAAAATTTTTCAGGCTCGGCGTATAAAAGGGAGGCGTTTGGGCAAACATTTACATACAAAACTTTTCGGAGGATTCACATGAAAGAACAAAGCGGTATGGAAAAGAAGCATAAACGAATGACGAAAGAAAAACGGTTTTACCTCATCACGGGGCTTGCCTCTGCAGCGGCGCTCGTAGCGGTCGTGCTCACGGCGGTGCTCGTGGCAAACTTTGGCGTAAGCGACGCGCCCACGGCAGGGGGATCTTCGGATTTCACACAAAACTCGAGTGTCTCGGACAGTTCGAGCAGCGGCAACGTGGGGGATAACGATCCCAACGAGCCCGTTATCACCACACCCGAGGGGATGCGGATGCCCGTGGAATCGGTGAGCGTTCTGCACGAATTCGGTTTTTACCACAACAAGACCTTGAACAACTATTATGAACATACGGGTATGGACTTTACGGCGGCTGTGGGTACGGAAGTGCTCGCCGTCGACGACGGGGTGGTGGAGAGCATCTACCGCGACGACGTACTGACGGGCACGGAAATCGTCATCGATCACGGCGACGGCGTGAAGACGCTCTACCGTTTCGTGGACGTCGCAGACGATCTGAGCGTGGGCAAGAAAGTGAAACAAGGGGACGTGATTGCGACCGTAGCGGAGGCAACGGGGGAGGAATACAAGGACGGCGCGCATCTGCATTTTGAAGTCGTCAAGGACCAAAAACAGGTTGACCCTTCCACCTACCTCACCTTTGAAGAAAAATAAAAATAGCCCATACGGGCTATCCATGTATTTGACGAAATAAAAAATCGGAAGAATGTCTTCCGATTTTTTCGTTATCGAATCAGTTGTAAGAAGGGGGAGTTTGTCGGCAAAACCCGTCTGGGAATGACGCGCAATTTCCCTTTATAGTGGAAGGAGAAATACTCCCCGTCCAAAGAGGGCTTGACCTTTTCGAGGGGCACGCTGTATTGATGAAAAGCGTACTTGTCGTCCTTCATCGCAGCGTAGATCCGCTCTCCGTCCAACGTATAGTTGTAGAGTTTGATTTTCCACAGCCGCAGTTGTTTTTTGTGATCGCGTTTCGCAAGAAGTGCACCGATGAGATAAACCACGGTCAAAATCGCTGCCATGCCGCACGCGATCCAGGTAAGAAAGAGCAGGTCGAGAAAATACCCCGCCACGGCGATCGCCGCGAAGAAAATCAGTCCGAATACGTAGCGGAGATTGACGCGTCGTCTCTCCCTTTTATAAATGGTTTGAACGTCCTGTTCCTGCAAAGCGAAAGTAACGGTCGCGAGATTGTACGTGGCCGTGGGGTTATACGTATGAGAAAGGTTCGTCTGCATAATTTTTCCTCCTTCTTTTATTATATACCGATTTTTCCTCAATGTCAAGCGGTAAAATAAAAAAATATGCGTGTGTTTCCATAAAATATGCGCGCGAAGGGAACTTTGAACCGTTCTATTCCTTTTGAGTGCGGCGTATAATAAAGGGAAAAGGAGTAGGAAAATGATAAAAAAAATGATATCCATAACGCTGACGCCCCTCTTTTGTCTGTTCGCTTTGCCCCTGCTCATAGGATGTGAAAAAGGGGTGGAGACCCATACCAGGTACGAGATCACTGCAGAATACGTTCCCGAAAGCAGGACGGTAACGGGCGCCGTGAAGCTGACGTTTGAGAACCCGACCGACGAGGAATTGACGGAGCTCAAATTTCAGCTCTATCCCAACGCCTACCGCAAGGACGCGCTCTATAAACCCGTCTCCACCGCCTATGAAAGCGCCGCCTACTATAAGGGAGAAAGCTACGGGGAGATGAGTATTTACAGCGTGCACGGCTCCAAGAACTGGGATATTACGGGGGAGGACGAGAATATCTTGAGCGTGCAACTCGAACGTTCCCTCTTTCCCGGGGAGAAAGTGGTGCTTGATATCGGGTTCCGAACGCGGCTCGCCGAAGTTGCACACCGCACGGGCGTGACGAAACACACCGTCAATCTGGGTAATTTTTATCCCGTCCTTTGCGGGATCAGGGAGGGCGGTTTCGTGGAGACGGTCTACTATTCGGACGGCGATCCCTTTTACACGGAGTGCGCCGACTACAAAGTGACCCTCACGCTCCCCAAGGAATACGTGCTGGCTTCGACGGGCACGCTCGTGGAAGAAAGAATGCTTGAAAGCAAAAAGGAGCATACCATGTCTGCGTTGAACGTGCGAGACTTCGCTATGGTGCTCTCGGAAGACTTCCGCGTGGAGCAGTTGCAAGCGGGAAATACGACGCTCGTCTATTACTATTATGCCGATCAGACGCCCAAGAAGACGCTGTCCCTCATGGCGGAGTGTTTTGCTTTCTACGAGGAGACGTTCGGGGCGTATCCCTATCCGCAGTATGCGATGGCGGAGACGGACTTTTGTCTGGGCGGTATGGAGTACCCCTGCCTGACCTTCCTGTCCGATGCACTCGGGGAGACGGAGAAAATCCGCGCGATCGCGCACGAGACGGCGCATCAATGGTGGTACGCCGTGGTGGGGAGCGATCAGCTCGAAAACGCGTGGCAGGACGAGGGCTTGGCGGAATACTCCGCGCTGGCGTTCTTTGAAAAGTATGAAAAATATGGGCTCACGCGCGATGCGCTGACGAAGGCGGCGATGGAGGAGTACCGCTCCTACTACGACGTCTACGGGAGCGTGTTGGGCAGGACGGACACGCGCATGACGAGACGTTTGAAGGAGTATTTGAGCGACTACGAGTACAGATGCCTGAGCTACGACAAAGCGGTGATCATGTTCGACACGCTGCGCAAGAGCGTGGGGGACGGGAAGTTTTTCGAATCCCTGCGGCGGTATTACAAAACCTGTACCTATAAACAGGCGACGGTGGGGGACCTGATCGGCAGTTTTGAAAAATCGGGACTGGACGTGAGCGGATTTTTCGACAGTTTCCTGAGCGGCAAAGCGATTTTATAGGGAATAGCCGACTTTCTTTGCCATTTTGAGAAAGCGTTGCGGAAAATACTTGCGTCGCGCGGTCGTCTGTGCTATAATATAAAGGTAGTGAACGTAAGGAGAAAAAAGAATGCCGTTTTTACAGTACAAATGCAAAAATTGCGGAAAACGTTTTGACGAGTTGGTAAAGACGTACACCGATAAAGTCGTTTGCCCCGATTGCGGCGGCGAGACGGAACGGGACTACGCGGGTACCATGTACTCGGCAACGGGACAATCGAGCAAAAAATGTTCGGGCAATTGCAAGACGTGCGGCGGTTGCCGTTGAGGAGTTTTTCCTTATTCGAGCCGTCAAAAAGGTGCTTTTGCTGGGCGCTTTATAACCACGGATTTCTCGCGCGACATATATTATATAATATAGGCGAGGGGCGAATAAAAGTCTGAAAAGTTGTCAAAAATAAAAAAAGTCGAAAAAATTAAAAAAAATTCAAAATATTTGAAAAAAACGCTTGACTTTCTTCTTCTTTAATGGTATTATATCTAAGCTGTTGATTGCGAGAGCGTTTTTTTGACGGCAACTCAACTTTCGTTGAGGGAAAAGAAGATTAACAACTGCATAGCAAATAGTATGTTTATTATGGAAATAATAGACGAGTACGAAAGGCAAAGAGAAATTTTCATATTAGCGAAGTAAAGCTAATTTGGTTAATAAAGCAAAAGACGTTAAAAGCAATTTTAAGGCTCAAAGCTGCAGAGACTAAAATTAGCCGAGTAAAGATAATAGAATTTTCTGTTAAAAAACGAAGAGACGAGTAGACAAAGAAATCAATCGAGAGAAAGATCAAGCTACAAAGGGCTTACGGAGGATGCCTTGGTACATGGCGCCGAAGAAGGACGTGACAAGCTGCGAAAAGCTGCGGGGAGGAGCAAATATCCGGTGATCCGCAGATATCCGAATGAGGGAACTCAGCGCGAGTAACATCGCGTTATCATGCACTGAATAGATAGGTGCATGAGGGGAACCC
>JAGAJI010000047.1 GCA_017626135.1 Clostridia bacterium
GCCATGCAGGCGGCGCAGGCAATTTCCGAAGGGCTTGCAAGAAACGCGGTTTGCGCGAAAGTCAACGGCAAGCTCGTCGACCTTTCTCACGAACTTGCGGAAGGGGATCATTTGGAAATCATCACCTTGAAGGACAAGGAAGGCTTGCAGGTGTACCGCCATACTTGCGCGCACGTGTTGGCGCAGGCGTTGAAAACGGTCTATCCCACCTGCAAACTCTCTATCGGTCCCGTCATTGACAACGGGTTCTATTACGACGTCGATTTCGTGACTCCCATCACGCAGGCAGACCTTGCGAAGGTGGAGAGTGAAATGCAGAAAATCATCAAGAGCAACCTGCCCGTCGAACGCTTTACCCTGCCCCGCGACGAGGCGATCGCGCTCATGAAGGAATACAGCGAAAATTATAAGGTAGAGCTCATCGAAGACCTGCCCGAAGGAGAGATTATTTCTTTCTACAAGCAGGGCGGGTTCACCGACCTTTGCCGCGGTCCTCACCTTCCCTCGACGGGGAAGATCAAGGCGTTCAAGCTCACGAGCATCGCAGGCGCGTACTGGAGAGGGGACGAGCATAACAAGATGCTCACCCGTATCTACGGCACGGCGTTTGCCAAGAAGGACGAGATGGACGCGTACTTCACCATGCTCGAAGAGGCGAAGAAGCGCGATCATACGAAACTTGGAAAAGAGCTCAAACTCTTCGCGATCATGAACGAAGGCAAAGGCTTGCCCTTCTTCCTGCCCAACGGCATGATCTTGAAAAACACCTTGATCGACTACTGGCGTCAGATCCACGCCCGCGAAGGCTATGTGGAAATTTCCACTCCTATTATGCTCAGCAGAACGCTTTGGGAAACGTCCGGACATTGGTATCACTATCGTGAAAATATGTACACGACGAAGGTGGACGACGAAGATTTCGCGATCAAGCCCATGAACTGCCCCGGCAGTATTTTGGTATACAAAAACGAACCGCACAGCTATAAGGATCTGCCCATTCGAATGGGTGAACTCGGAATCGTGCACCGCCATGAAAAATCCGGTCAGCTCCACGGTTTGTTCCGCGTGCGTTGCTTTACGCAGGACGACGCGCACATCTTCATGACGCGCGAACAGATCAAGGACGAAATCAAGGGCGTCGTGCGCCTCATCAACGAAGTGTACACCCTCTTCGGATTCAAATATCACGTGGAACTTTCCACCCGTCCCGAGAACAGCATGGGCAGCGACGAGGACTGGGAAGTAGCGACCGAATCCCTGCGCAGCGCGCTCAACGATCTGGGCTTGGACTACGTCGTCAACGAAGGGGACGGCGCCTTCTACGGGCCCAAGATCGACTTCCATTTGGAAGACTCCATCGGCAGAACGTGGCAATGCGGTACCATTCAGCTCGACTTCCAGCTCCCTCAGAGATTTGAAATGGAATACGTGGGCGAGGACGGCGCAAAGCACCAGCCCATTATGGTACACCGCGTGGTGTTCGGTTCTGTCGAACGTTTCATCGGCATCTTGATCGAACACTATGCAGGCAAATTCCCCGTATGGCTTTCCCCCGTACAGGTTAAGATTTTGCCCATCACGGACAGACAGCTTGCGTATGCAAACGAGCTCGCCGCGAAGATGAAGGAAGCGGGTATAAGAGTGAGCGTGGACGAAAGAAGCGAAAAGATCGGCTACAAGATCCGCGAAGCACAGATGGAAAAAGTGCCTTATATGCTCGTCTTGGGCGATAAGGAAATGGAAGCGGGACAGGTTGCCGTGCGTAGAAGAGACAAGGGCGATACGGGTGCCGTGAGCGCGGACGAGTTCATTGCCACCGTGCTGGACGATATCGCAAAGAAAACCGTTTTTTGATGAAAAAATTATAAAAATCGGGTAAAATTTGCTTGACAGAAGGCTTGCTTTGTGGTAATATATAAAAGCTAAGCAGAAGCAAACCTTCTCGCCGTGCGGTTATAGATCGGTACGGCTCGATAATTTTCCATAGTCGCTATGGGTTGATTATGCGGAAAAAGGGTTGCTTTTGACAAGCGACCCTTTAATTTTTGCGTGAGGTATACGACTATTAAAAACCAACATCAAATCAACGAAGAAATTCGTGACAGAGAAATCAGAGTGATTTCCGAATCGGGCGAACAGCTCGGCATCATAAGCGCACAGGAAGCGCTGCGCATCGCAGAGGAGGCGGAGCTCGACCTCGTCAAGATTTCCCCCAACGCCGTCCCTCCCGTTTGCAAGATTATGAACTACGGGAAATTTAAGTTCGAACAGGCGAAGAAGGAAAAGGAAAACCGCAAAAACCAAAAGGTTGTGGAGCTCAAAGAGATTTATCTTTCCATGACCATCGACGTGGGCGACCTCAACGTCAAAGCGAAAAAGACGGTGGAGATGCTCGGCGAAGGCAATAAAGTCAAGGTTTCCATTCGTATGAGAGGGCGTCAGCAGGCGCACGCGGCAAACGGGATCGACGTGATGAACCGTTTCGTGGAACTTCTGGACGGCAAGGCGGTCATCGACAAACCTGCCAAAGTGGAAGGAAGAAACATTCTGATGATTCTTGCGCCCGCAAAATAAGGGCAACTTTTCGGACAAGCCCCGTGGAAAGACGGGTTGTTAATAAAAGAGTAAAAAAATTTCGGAGGATAAATATATGCCTAAACAGAAAACACATAGCAGTACCAAAAAGCGTTTCTGGCTCACCGGTTCCGGGAAAGTAAACCGTGCGCACAGCGGTAAGAACCACAAAGCAGAAACCAAGAACACCAAGAGAAAAAGACGTTTGCGTCAATGCGCTCTCGTGTCTTCCACGCAGGAAAACACCGTCAAGAGCATGATGCCTTACAAGAAATAAGAAAGGAGACGAATGAATTATGCGTATTAAGAGAGCAGTGAACGCAGTAAAAAAGCGTAGAAAAATTTTCAAACTTTCCAAGGGTTATTACGGAAGTAAGAGCAGATCTTACAGAATCGCAAGAGAAGCCGTAATGAAGTCTTTGAACTATGCATATGTTGGCAGAAGATTGAAGAAGAGAGATTTCCGTCGTCTTTGGATCGCAAGAATCAACGCGGCGGCAAGACTCAACGGGTTGTCTTACAGCAAGCTTATGCACGGTTTGAACAAAGCGGGTATCAACCTCAACAGAAAGGTGCTTGCAGACTTGGCGGTAAATGACGCAGCGGCATTCGCGCAGCTCGTTGAAAAAGCAAAAGCAGCCATCTAACGAACGTAAAAGCCTTTTATCTTAAAAGGCTTTTTTCGCATTATTGAGACGTATGATTTTGACCTCGAAAAACAATCCGCTCATCAAGGAAACGGCGGCGTTGAAAGAGAAAAAAGCCCGTAAGGAACAGGGAATGTTCCTCGTCGAAGGGCGGAAAATGGCGGTGGAGTGCTCCAAAAGCGATTTTGAGATAGACCGCGTCTTTCTTTCTCCAAGTTACGAGGGCGAGCTTCCTTTTGAAGCGGACAAGCTCGTCTACGTATCCGACGACGTGCTCCGTTTTCTCTCCGATGAAAAGAGCCCGCAGGGCATCGTGTGTCGGGTGAAAATTCCCGTTCGCACGCTTACGGCGCCCAAGGGCAAATGCCTGTTTTTGGACGGCGTATCCGACCCCGGCAACGTGGGCACGATTATCCGTACGGCAAACGCGGCGGGGTACGCGGAGGTGTACCTGACGGAAGAATGCGCGGATGCGTATTCGCCCAAGAGCGTTCGGGCAAGCATGAGCGGCGTGTTTTTCACGAAACTCTATCGCGGCAAGCGGACGGAGATTTTATCCGTTTTGAAGGAACTTTCCGTCGTTGTTGCGGACATGGGTGGGGTGAACGTGTTTACGTTCGACGCTCCCGAGCGATACGCGCTTGCGATCGGCAACGAGGCGAACGGCATTTCCGAAGAGACTTTCGCAAGGGCGACGCATACGGTAAAAATTCCCATGCAAGCCACGCAGGAGAGCCTGAATGCGGCTGTCTCCGCAGGGATTATTATGTACGTACTCAATCGGCATAGTTTTCAAGAATAAGAAATAAGGAGAATCAAGATGTCAGGACATAGCAAATGGCATAACATACAGGCAAAGAAAGGCAAAGCAGACGCAGCGAAGGGCAGAATTTTCACGAAAATCGGCAGAGAAATCGCCGTTGCGGCAAAGAGCAACCCCAACCCTGAAACCAACAGCAAACTCGCCGATATCATTGCGAAAGCAAAAGCGGCGAATATGCCCAACGATAACATTCAGCGCAGTATCAAAAAAGCCGCAGGCGAAATGAACGGCGCGGATTATAAGGAACTCACCTACGAAGGATACGGCGTGGCAGGGTCCGCCGTTATCATCGTCACCTTGACGGACAACATCAACCGTACCGCAGGGGACGTGCGCGCGATTTTGGGCAAACACGGCGGTCAGCTCGGTCAGAACGGTTGCGTATCCTACAACTTTGAAAACAAGGGCTACATCGTGGTGGAAAGAACGGTGGAACTCGACGAAGACACGATGACGGAATACGCATTGGAGGCAGGTGCCGACGACGTCGTAGCCAGCGACGACGTGTACGAGATCTTCACCGCGCCCGAAACCTTCTCCGACGTACGTAAGTACCTCGAAGCAAAGAACGAAGAACTCATGGCTGCCGCTCCCAAGGGCAGAAGAAACGACGAGGAAGAACCCAAGATCCGTTTCGTGCAGGCGGAAGTTGCGATGATCCCTTCCAACAGGATCACCCTTCCCGCCGATAAGGTGGCTACGTTCGAAAAGATGCTCGACGCCCTCGAAGATCACGACGACGTACAGAATGTATATCACAACGTAGATCTTCCCGACGAAGACGACGAATAACGACAAAAGACGCAGTTTTCCTCTGCGCATTATCTCACGGGAATTTCACGGGAGCGTCACGAAAAGGATCGTAAAACACTTGACAATCCGAATTTCCTGTGCTATAATAAGAGAAATGAATCCCATTGAGGGAGTAGCAAACACGATTGTTCGTGTGGCAAGTCAACAGCACCGGCTTGAAGAAAGTCTGGCTTGTCTTAAATTGCGAGACTCAACGAAGCAGGCATAGTCCGTCCTCGTGAGTTTCCACATACTTGAAGTGAAGCGGGTACGGAGCGTATCCGCTTTTTCGTTTCGGCGAAAGGGGAATAAAATCATGGATAAAAATTATATTATATATAAGGAGTAATTGCAAATGAAGCAGTATTGCGAAGACAAGAATGCCGTTTTGCAGGCGTTGCACGTTGCGGAAGGAGAGGGACTCTCCACGCAGGAAGCAGCGAAACGTCTGGAAGAAAACGGCAGGAACAAGCTGGCGGCGGCGAAGAAGAAATCCCTCGTCCGTAGATTTTTCGAACAGCTTTCCGACCCCATGATCATCATCTTGATCGTGGCGGCTGTGGTCAGCGGCGCGATGTCCGTCTACCACATGACGCAAGGGGAGGACGGCGATTTTGTCGACGTCGTCATCATTCTTGCGGTCGTCATCATCAACGCCGTTTTGGGCGTATTTCAGGAAAGCAAGGCGGAGAAAGCGATCGAAGCCCTGCAAGAGATGTCTGCGGCGACGTCGAAAGTGCTCCGTGAAGGCAAGGTGATTCACGTACCCAGCGAAGAGCTCGTCGTCGGCGATATCGTCCTGCTCGAAGCGGGGGATTCGGTCCCTGCGGACGGCAGAATACTGGAAAGCGCAAGCCTGAAAATCGAAGAGGCGGCGCTCACCGGGGAGTCCGTTCCCGTGGAAAAGACGGTGGACGCGATCAAGATTCGCGAAGGGGAAAAGGACGTCACCTTGGGAGACAGAAAGAACATGGTATACATGGGCAGTACGGTGGTATACGGCAGGGGCGTGGCTGTAATCACGGCGACAGGCATGGATACCGAAATGGGGAAAATCGCAGGCGCTTTGGCACAGGCGGAAGAGGGAGAGACCCCCTTGCAAATCAAGCTTGGGCAGCTCTCCAAAATCCTCACTTGGATCGTGCTCGGTATCTGCGTCATCGTGTTCGGCGTACAGCTTATCCGTCACGGCGGATTTGACTTCGAATTTGCGCTCGACGCGTTCATGGTAGCCGTGTCGCTCGCCGTAGCGGCAATCCCCGAAGGCTTGGCGGCGGTGGTGACCGTCGTGCTTTCCATCGGCGTCACGAATATGTCCAAGCGCAACGCCATCATTCGCAAACTGACGGCGGTGGAAACGCTCGGCTGCGCGCAAATCATCTGCTCGGATAAGACGGGCACGCTCACCCAGAACAAGATGACCGTCGTCGACCACTTCGGCGAGGACGAGACGCGGATCGCCGTAGGCATGGCGCTCTGTTCGGACGCCGAACTCTTTGAAGACGAGTCCTTGACGGGCGAGCCCACGGAGACGGCGCTCGTGGCTTGGGCAAACAAGCTCGAGCAGAAAAAATATGCGTTAAAGTCGACCATGCCCCGCGTCGCCGAGGCACCGTTCGATTCCAACCGCAAGATGATGTCCACCGTCCACGAGACGGAGAAGGGTATCGTACAGTATACCAAGGGCGCGCCCGACGTCGTCATCGACAGGTGCACGCATTACCTTGAAAACGGCGTAGCCGTTCCCATGACGGAGGGGTACAAGGCGCAGATTTTGGCAGCGAATAAGGGCATGGCGGACAGAGCGCTCCGCGTACTTGCCTGTGCGGAACGCACGTGGGCGGAAGTCCCTGCATCGAGTGATCCCGACAATCTGGAAAAGGATCTGTGTTTCGTCGGACTCTGCGGCATGATCGATCCCGTCCGCCCCGAAGTCAAAGACGCCATCGGGCGTTGTCTGGACGCAGGCATTCGTCCCATCATGATCACAGGCGATCACGTCGATACGGCGGTCGCCATCGCCAAAGAACTCGGCATTTTGGGAGATGGTGCGCGTGCGATCACGGGCGCGCAACTCAACGAGATGGACGACGAAACGTTCGCGAAAGAATTCCAAAGCATCAGCGTGTACGCCCGCGTACAGCCCGAACATAAGACCCGTATCGTCAACGCTTGGAGGGGCATCGGCAAAGTCACCGCAATGACGGGGGACGGCGTCAACGACGCACCTTCGATCAAGGCAGCGGATATCGGCGTGGGCATGGGCATCACGGGGACGGACGTCACCAAGAATGTCGCGGACATGGTACTTGCGGACGACAATTTCGCAACCATCGTCGGCGCCGTGGAAGAGGGCAGAAGAATTTACGATAACATTCGGAAAGCCATTCAGTTTTTGCTCGCTTCCAACATGAGTGAAGTCATTTCCATTTTCGTGGCGACGCTTATGGGCTTCACCATTTTGAAACCCGTGCATTTGCTTTGGATCAACCTCGTCACCGACTGTTTCCCCGCGCTTGCGCTGGGTATGGAAACGGCGGAAGCGAACGTCATGAAACGCAAGCCCCGTTCCTCCAAAGCGGGCATTTTCGCGGACGGTATGGGCGTGGATATCCTCTATCAGGGCGTACTCGTTTCGGCGCTCGTGTTGCTCTCCTACTTCATCGGTCACGCCATGGAGACGGGCAACTGGGAGATTACGAACAGCGCGCACGGCATGACCATGGCATTCTTGACGATGTCCATGGCGGAAATTTTCCACAGCCTGAATATGCGTTCCCAGCGTGAGAGTTTGTTCTCCATCAAAAAGCAAAACCTCGTGCTTTGGGCAGCGGCGGCAGGGACGCTCGTGTTGACGACGCTCGTATGCGAAGTGCCCTTCTTGGCAAGCGCCTTCGGCTTTGAAGCGATCAACTTCGTCGAATACTTGGTGGCGCTCGGACTTGGGTTCTGCGTCGTTCCCGTCGTGGAGATCGTCAAGCTCGTTCAGCGCGCGATTGCCAAGAAAAACAAGTAAAATTTGTCACACAGCCACAGGTTGGCGTTTGATTTTATAAAAATTCCGAAGAAAAGGCGTTTTTTTCAAAAAAAATTGCATTTTTTCGGAATTTTTTTTCGTTAAACCCTTGACCGACGGCAAAAGATGTGCTATAATAGTGTCAATGAAAACTAGGATTATAGTTTTTTATGGTTTATGATCCGTTCGATCCGTACCTGTATGGGGGGGCTTCAGAAAACTGCGGAGGCGCTCCGAGGGGGGGGCGGGACGGAGAATGAACGTTTCCGCCGACGGGAAACGGCGGAAAAATTAAAAAACCAAAAAATCAATTCGCGGAGAGCGGAAAAAACGAGGTGTAAAGATGGCGAAGCAACCTGAAAAGAATCAAGACAAAATCGACGTGTTATATCAATGGCTGTCGTACGAATTGCAACAGGCGAAAGACGCGTTGCTGACGGAACTCAAAATGTCTTCTGCGCAGATCGGCTCTTTGTACGGGGAGTTGAAGAGCGAAAACGAAGAGTCCTCGAAAGCAGTTTCGCAGGAAATCCGTTATAGCTACAAGCAGAATCAGACGATTTACGACGGATTGTCCTCCATGTTGACGAAGGAAGTCGGGGAAAGACTCAATTCCGTAGACGAAAAACTCAATGCAATCTCTGAAATTCAGACGTTGCTCAACGAGATCGACGAGCTTAAACATTGTTACATGGAGCTTTTGGGAGATACCCGTGCGTTGAACGACGTCGTAGCGAACGACGTTACGCCCAAGCTTGACGATATCGCACAGAAACAGTCCGTTTTGGATCAGCTCGAAGAAACGCTCAACGATATCAATGCGAAGATCGAAGAATTCCGTCTTTCCGAAGAAGATTTCCAAAAGCTTGCGGATACCATTTCCGAACAGACGGAAAAATCCGTTGCGGAACACAGCGAACAGGTTCTGAACGCTATCAGCGCAATTGAGAACGTCGATTACACTCGCATCTCGGAAGACGTGGGCGACAAGCTCATCGAAATTCTGAATGAAATTAAGAGCGAAGAAGTTCCCGTAGCCGAAGTTGTGGACGTGCAGAAAGAAAGCATGGAAATGCGCGAAGTGGAGAAGATCGACTACGATAGGATCATCTACGGGGCGGCTGAAAAGGTAGTGGAATCTCTTCCCGCCGCTGAAAAAGTAGATTACAGCCGTATCGAAAGCGCGATCTCCGCTTTGAATATGGATGCGTTGGCAGAAGCGGTCGCTTCCAAAATCGCTGTTCCCGCAGCGCCCGAAGTTCCCGAAGTTGACTACGAACGCCTTGCAGACCTTGTTAGCGCTCGTATTGTAGTGCCTGCGGCTCCCGCTGCTCCCGAAGTGGACTACGAACGCCTCGCAGACCTTGTTAGCGCTCGTATCGCAGTACCTGCGGCTCCCGCTGCTCCCGAAGTGGACTACGAACGCCTCGCAGACCTTGTTAGCGC
>JAGAJI010000048.1 GCA_017626135.1 Clostridia bacterium
CTACCACGCTTGGCTGGGGTATCTTCTGACCCTGATCAAGGCGGATACGATCCGCGTCAAGACCACCGACATCACCAAGGCCCTGGACAATTTCACCTTCGTAAAACACAGCAACCATAAAAAACTCGGAGCGGAGCGCACCGTGACGAAAAAGTGTAAGGAGAATTTTTTATAAAGAGAGAAAAAATGCAGGCAATACATTGCATCATATATCGTTCAACGCAGACATGGTATGCCCAAATTGAAAATTTGGGTGCAAGAAGAGAGAAAAGCACCTCGCCGAAAAAGCGAGGTGTTTACGTTAATTTTGGTTCGCAGATCAGATCAATTCGATGATTGCCATTTCTGCGCCGTCACCGCGGCGTTCGCCGAGAAGGTAAATTCTCGTGTAACCGCCACCCTGACCGAGTTCTTCCTTACGAGCAGCGTACTTGGGCGCAAGTTCGTTGAAGAGTTTGTCCATCAAGGGGTGCTGTACGTCAGCCGTTCTTGCTTTGAATTCGCTCTTCTTTTCGTTGAAACCCTTGATTTCCTGCAAATCGTAGGTCTTTGCCATGATAGCGCGGCGAGCGGCAAGCTTTTTCGCGCCGTCTTTTACGTTGGTAACGGTCACTTCTTTGCCTTTCTTATCCGTCTTTACTGCGCTATATTCTACGTTATCGTCGTAGGTGTTTACCGCTTTGGTGATCAACTTTTCCACGTAGGGTCTGAGTTCTTTTGCTTTTTCAGCGGTCGTTTCGATTTTACCGTACCAAAGAAGCTGGGAGGCTAAACCTCTGAGCAAAGCATTTCTTTCTTTGGACGTTCTTCCCAATTTTCTGGGCATAATATTAATCCTCCTGTGTTTTTAATGCGAGGCCGTAGGAATCCAGCTTGTGAATGACTTCTTCCAAAGACTTTCTGCCGAGGTTTCTCACCTTCAACATATCGTCTTCCGTCTTCTTGGCAAGGTCTCCGACCGTATGAATGTTCGCTCTCTTCAAGCAGTTGTAGGAACGGACGGAAAGGTCCATTTCTTCAATTGCCATCTTAAGAATCTGTTGCTGTTTGTCGTCTTCCGTCTTCACGAGGATATCCATATTTCTGATGGTTTCGCTGAGGTTGACAAACAAGCCGATGTGATCTTGCATGATCTTCGCCGCCAAAGAGATGATCTCTTTCCCGGAGAACGTACCGTCCGTCCATACTTCAAGCGTGAGCTTGTCGTAGTCCACAGCCTGACCTACGCGGGTAGGTTCTACGCTGTAATTCACTTTCTGTACGGGGGTGTAGATCGAGTCGATCGCAATATAATCGATGACGGGTTTCTTGTTTTCTTTGGCAGGTCTGTACCCTCTGCCTCTGCCGATGGTGAGCTCGATATCAAGCTTTGCGCCTTCGTCAATCGTGCAGATGTACTGGTCGCCGTTGATTACTTCGATTTCCGCGTCAATATTGAGGTCTTTACCGGTGAGAACCGCAGGACCTTCCTTGCAGATATTCAACACTTTTTCGTATTCCTTGTCGATTACCTTCGTCTTGATTGCAAGTGTCTTCAAGTTCAAGATAATTTCCGTAACGTCTTCTTTTACACCCGTTACAGCGGAAAACTCGTGTTTTACGCTACCGTCGAGGAACTTGATGCCTTCTACCGCTGCGCCGGGCAACGCGGAGAGGAGAATTCTTCTCAGGCAGTTTCCTATAGTAAGACCGAAACCTTTCTCCAAGGGTTCGCAAACGACTTTCGCATAGAAATCGTCGTTCTCGACCACCTCGAGTTTGGGCATATCCATTTCGATCATTGTGTTACCTCCTTATATTCGATTATTTGGAGTACAATTCGACAATCATATGCTCTGCAATCTGGCTGTCGATATCTTCTCTGGTAGGAAGAGCCAATACCTTTCCTTCAAGTTTTTCTCTGTCAAACTCAACCCATTTTACGAGGCTGTTGCTTGCTTTCGTCTCTTTGAGAGCGGTGAAATATTTGTTATCCTTTCTGTTTTCCTTCACAGCGATCACGTCGCCTGCCTTTACGATGTAGGAAGGAATGGTAACCGTCTTACCGTTTACCGTAAGGTGTGCGTGGTTGACGATCTGACGAGCGAGCGTTCTGGAAGGAGCGATGCCCATTCTAAATACTACGTTGTCCAATCTTCTTTCCAAAAGGGAAAGCATGTTTTCACCCGTTACGCCCTTCATACGGTCTGCCATTTCGTAATACTTACGGAACTGGCCTTCCTGTACGCCGTAAATTCTCTTGGTCTTCTGCTTTTCACGAAGCTGCAAACCGTATTCGGAAACCTTCTTTCTTGCTGCGCCGTGCTGACCGGGAGCTACGGGACGCTTATTGAAAGGGCATTTTTCCATGTAGCACTTGTCGCCTTTGAGGAACAATTTGCCACCTTCTCTTCTGCAAAGCTTACATTTTGCTTCTCTATATCTTGCCATAATTCTTCTTCTGCCTCCTCATTAAACTCTACGACGCTTCGGGGGTCTGCATCCGTTGTGAGGGATGGGGGAAACGTCGGAAATCAACGTGATTTCCAACTCGCAAGTGGAGAGCGCGCGAACTGCGGATTCTCTGCCTGCACCGGGACCTTTCACGTATACTTCTACGGTTCTCAAACCGTGTTCTTTCGCTGCTTTCGCCGCCGTTTCAGCCGCCATCTGCGCTGCGAAAGGGGTTCCCTTTCTGCTGCCCTTGTAGCCGAGCGCGCCTGCGCTGGACTGCGTGATCGCGTTACCTGCCATGTCCGTGATCGTTACGATCGTGTTGTTGAACGTAGACTGGATATGAACCTGTCCTTTGTCTACCTTTTTGAGTTCCTTACGCTTACGAGAAGCGACTTTCTTTACTTGTGCCATATTCTAATCGCCTCCTCTATTATTTCTTCTTGCCTGCAATTGCGCGTGCAGGACCTTTGCGCGTACGAGCGTTTCTCTTCGTGCTCTGTCCGCGTACAGGCAAGCCCTTTCTGTGACGGATGCCGCGATAGCAACCGATTTCCATAAGGCGCTTAATGTTGAGGGATACTTCACTACGAAGTTCACCTTCTACTCTCAATTTGTTATCGATATATTCTCTCAATTTGGAAACGTCGTTTTCGTCAAGATCCTTTACTCTCGTATCAGGATTGATGCCCGTTTCCGCGAGAATCTTTTTGGAAGTGGTAAGACCGATCCCGTAGATATAGGTAAGACCGATTTCCACTCTCTTTTCTCTGGGTAAATCCACACCGGCAATACGTGCCATAGATTACTGTCCTCCGTTTTTTTAATTCTTTTCTTGTTTTTTTGTGTATATCGCCAACGAATGTTTCCGCTTTGGCAGTGGAAAATGCCTCTGCGTTCCCATTGTATTATTTTCGTAATTATTTGCGCTTTTTGATTGCAGAATTTACTGTAATAAAAAACGCAACAAAACTGAGTTTCCGTAAAATTACGGAAAATCAGTTTAATTACAGTATTGAATTATGAGGAAAATGGACGCTTCCGCGACATTCCCCAAAATATCACATGATAACATTTTACCACGTTTCGTCAAGGTTTGTCAAGCGTTTCACGCCACTATTTTCCAAATTTTTACGCTAAATTAGCCCTGTCTTTGTTTATGGCTCTTGCTCTTGGAGCAGATGACCATAACTCTACCGTTTCTTTTGATAACTTTGCACTTATCGCACATAGGTTTTACAGAAGGTCTGACTTTCATTTTCTTTTCTCCTTGTTAATTAAACTCTTGTCGTCGATTGATTACGACTTGCTGCGCCACGTGATTCTGCCTTTCGTCAGATCGTACGGACTCATTTCCAATTTTACCGTATCGCCCTCGATGATTCTGATATAGTTCATTCTGAGCTTGCCGGAAATATACGCCGTGATGGTATGACCGTTGGAAAGCTGCACTTTGAAGGTTGCGTTGGGCAACGCTTCGATGACTTTCCCTTCCGCTTCGATTACGTCGTCTTTGGACACAGTAACTCCCTCCGATTATTTTATCGTTATTTTTTGGTTTACAGCGTCAGTATTTCCACGCCGTCTTCGCGAACGACTACCGTATTCTCGTAGTGCGCCGCAGGTTTATGATCCGCCGTCACCGCGCCCCATCCGTCGGCAAGCAACTTTACTTTCCACGTGCCCATGGCGATCATGGGTTCGATGCAAAGCACCGTGCCGGCTCTGAGCCGCACGCCCGTACCCCTTTTCCCGTAGTTGGGAACGGAAGGGTCTTCGTGCATTTCTCTGCCGATTCCGTGACCGGTGTAGGAACGAATCACGCCGTATCCGTGCGCTTCCGCGTGCTGTTGCACCGCGTAGCCGATATCGAATAAAGGCGTTCCGACTCGCAATCCTTCGATTGCCCGAAAGAAACATTCCTCGGTGACGCGGACGAGCTCTTTCACGTCGGGCGCCACTTCGCCGATACAGAAGGTTCGGCAAGCGTCTCCGTGATAGCCGTTCTTGTCCGCCACGATATCCACGCTGACGATATCGCCCTCTTTTAGGATCCGATCGTCGGGGATGCCGTGCACCACCACTTCATTGACCGACACGCAGGCTGCGGCGGGAAATCCGCCGTACCCGATGCAGGAAGGATTCCCGCCCGAAGAACGTATATAGCGTTCTACAAGTTCGTCCACCTCTCTCGTGCTCATGCCTGCCTTGATTCTCGATCCGACAAACTCCAACGTTTCCTTTACGATTTTACAAGGCTCACGCATCAGGTCGATTTCTTTTTCGCTTTTTACGTGAATCATAGTTCCTTATTTCAAAGCGTTGAGCTTTGCCGAAATTGCTGCGTATACAGCTTCGGGTGCCGCATTTCCTTCTACGTTGAACACGATACCTTTCTTACCATAGTATTCGATAAGAGGAGCGGTCTGCGCTTTGTATACGTCCAGACGGCTCTGTACCGTTTCGGGATTGTCGTCCTTTCTCTGATACAGCTCACCGCTGCAACGAGCGCATTTGGTCTCGCCGTTCAGCTTCGTGATATGGTAGCTTTCTCCGCAATCCTTACATACTCTTCTGCCGCAGAGACGGTCGAGAAGGAGAGAGAAGTCCACGTCGATGTTGATGACGAGGTCCACCTTCGTAATCTTGTCAAGCGCTTCCGCCTGCGCGATCGTACGGGGGAAACCGTCGAGCATATATCCGTTTTTGCAGTCTTCTCTGCCAAGACGCTCTTCGACGATCTGACAAGTCACTTCGTCGGGTACGAGCAAGCCCTGGTCGGTGTAAGATTTTGCGAGCATACCGATGGGGGTCCGGTTCTTAATATTTTCTCTGAAAATGTCGCCCGTGGAAATATGGGGAAGAGAGAAACCGTCCGAAATCTTGGACGCCTGCGTTCCCTTTCCTGCGCCGGGTGCGCCGAGTAAAATAATATTCATAATTTTGATCCTCATTCCTGTACCGAACAGGTACGTTTTTTCAGCCTTCACGCTTCGCCTGCATTTTCGTCAGACGAAGCGCGAAAGTAGTTTTTCTTACTTCAAAAATCCTTTGTAGTTCTTCATCATCAACTGCGCTTCCATCTGTTTATGGAATTCCATCGCAACGGATACGATAATCAAAATACCCGTGGTCGAGAATACGTTGACGAGGTCGAATGCCGCCCATGCGAATGCGATGGAAGGAATCAAAGCGACGAGGGAGAGGTAGATAGCGCCGAACAGCGTGATACGGTTGGAAATCTTTTTAAGATAGTTTTCCGTTGCTTTACCGGGGCGGATACCCTGAATAAAGCCGCCGTTCTGCTGAATGCTCTTGGATACGTCTTCGGGGTTGAACTGCATCTGCGAATAGAAGAAGGAGAACCCGAAGATGAATACGCAAAGAACGATGGAATATACGACTGCGCCCCAACCTTCTGCCGATGCGGACATCCAGTTGCTCCACCAGATGCTGAACGGATTGTTGCCGCCGTTGATCATGCTGCCGATCAATTGAGGGAAGCTCAAAATGGAGAAGGAGAAGATCAAAGGCATAACGCCGCCTGCCGAAATTCTGATGGGAATGACGGAAGACTGACCGCCGTACATCTTTCTGCCCTTCATCTGTTTTGCGTACTGTACGGGAACTTTTCTTTCGGAAAGGTCTACGTATACGATCGCAAAGAAGATCACCGCGCTGACAAGCAAGAACGCAACGAGTTCCCAAATGACGTTAAGGTCGCCGGGAATCGACTGGATCTTGTTGAGGAGCTGCATACCTGCCGTGGCAAGGATACCGGTGAAGATGATCATGGACTGACCGTTGCCTACGCCGAAGTCGGTGATTCTTTCACCGAGCCACATGACGATGAATGCGCCGGAGGTGTAGACGATCGTCATGAACACGCCTGCAAGCCAAGTCTGATCAAAGAACAAAGTCGTATTGATAGAGTCGCTACTGTTTGCGAAGGTAAGAATGATACCGATAGACTGTACCAACGCAAGACCGATCGTCACGTATCTCGTGATCTGCGCGATCGTCTTACGACCTTCTTCACCTTGTTTGGACAATGCTTCCAGCTTGGGAATACCCACGCAAAGAAGCTGCATGATAATGGATGCGTTGATGTAAGGTCCGATACCTAATGCAAACAACGTACCTTGGGAAAGCGCACCACCGGTAACGCTGCTCATCAAAGTGAGGAAGTCGTTCCCGGAAATCGCAGCGCCAAAAGTCTCTCTGTTCAAACCGGGAACCGGAATGAAACAACCGATACGGAAAATCAGGAGAAGCAAGAGCATCATCAGCACCTTGTTTCTGATTTCCTTTACCTTTAAGGCATTGATAATTGTTTGTAACATTTTTTTCTCCGTTAGTGGTTTTTTTTTGCGTTTCGCCCGGGGCGATCCCGCGCAAAAACGCTCGGGGAGAAATAATGCGAACTACGGAAAACCGCAAAATAGCGATTTCCCGTGTCACAATTTCAGATTAGAGGGTCTCCGCCGTGCCCTGCGCTGCTTCAATAGCCGCTTTTGCGGAAACGGAGAATTTCGCCGCTTTCACGGTGAGGGCTACGTTGAGTTCGCCGCCACCGAGAACTTTCAGTCCGCAGTTGTTTTTAACTTCTTTCGCAAGGCCGTTTTCCATAACGAAACCGTAATCCACTACGGTGCCTGCAGGCAAATCTGCAAGGTCTGCAAGGTTTACGATCACGTATTCCTTCTTGCCGTTATGATTGAAGCCTCTCTTAGGTACACGACGTGCAATAGGCATCTGACCGCCTTCGAAACCGGGACGTACGCCACCGCCGGAACGAGCCCATTGACCTTTGTGACCTTTACCGGAAGTCTTACCCGTACCGGAACCGATACCGCGACCGAGTCTTTTCGTCGTTTTCGTTGCTCCCTTTGCAGGGGAAAGAGTATCTATTCTCATTGATAATCTCCTTAGATGTTTTCTACTTTGACGAGGTGCTTTACTTTCGCAATCATGCCCTGTACGACAGGGGTATCGTCAAGTTCTTTGGAAGAACGGATCTTTTTAAGACCGAGCGCGGCAACCGTACCTTTCACGGATGCTACCTCTCCGATCGTGCTTTTTACAAGCGTTACTCTGATTTTAGCCATGTCTTATTTCCTCCGTCTCTCAGCTCAAAATTTCTTCTACGGTCTTGCCACGAAGCGCTGCTACCTGCTCAGCCGTCTTGAGTTCTTTCAAACCTTCGATTGCCGATTTTACGCAGTTGCCGGGGTTCTGGCTGCCGTGCGATTTCGTTCTGATGTTCTTAATGCCTACTGCTTCCATAACCGCACGGACGGGACCGCCTGCGATAACGCCGGTACCTTCTGCCGCGGGCATCATCAAAACGGCGCCGCGACCGAATCTACCTACTACCGTATGAGGAATGGTTTCGTTTACGATAGCTACGGAAACCATGTTTTTCTTTGCTCTCAAAGTAGCCTTTTCGATTGCTTCGGGTACTTCTTTCGCTTTACCCGTAGCTACGCCGATCTTGCCCTTGCCGTCGCCCACGATTACGAGCGCAGCAAAACGCATATTCTTACCGCCCTTTACAACCTTGGTTACGCGGTTCACTTCGATAAGCTTTTTGATAAGACCGTCGTCTTCTACCTGTCTTCTCTGAGGTCTTCTTTCTCTTTTTTCGTCTGCCATTGTACCCACTCCTTAGAATTTAAGTCCGGCTTCTCTTGCGCCGTCTGCGACTGCCTTTACACGACCGGTGTAAAGATAACCGCCTCTGTCGAATACGACTGTCTCAACGCCCTTTGCCATGGCTCTTTCAGCCGCAACCGCGCCGACAACCTTAGCAGCTTCCGTCTTGGAAAGGCCTGCAATCTTTTCCTTTACAGCCTTATCCATCGTGGACGCTGCGGCGAGGGTTACGCCCCCCTTCGCATCGCCTTTACGATCGTCGATAACCTGTACGTAGATGTGATTAAGGCTTCTGTATACGTTCATACGGGGTGCTTCCGCCGTTCCCGTAACCGTCTTTCTGACGCGTGCGTGGCGTCTCTGTCTGACCGCATTTTTATCAATTTTTGTAATCATACTTTAACGCTCCTTATTTCTTACCTTTACCGGAGGTCTTACCTTCCTTATGCTCAACGTTTTCGCCCTTGTAGCGAATACCGTATCCATGATAAGGCTCGGGAACTCTGATGGCTCTGATGTTCGCAGCTACCTGACCGACGAGTTCTTTGTCGATACCGCATACGTTTACGTCCGTAAGCGTAGGGCATTCAAACTTGATACCTGCGGGTGCTACGAATTCTACGGGGTGGGAGTAACCTACGTTGAGGGTGAGCTTGTCGCCCTGAACGGCTGCTTTCCAACCTACACCTTTTACTTCCAACGACTTCACGAAACCTGCCGTTACGCCCGTAACCATACCGTTGAGGAGCGCGCGGTACAAACCGTGTTTTGCGTTGGTGTCGGTCTTGTCGTCAAGCGCTTTTACCACGAGGTGTGCGCCTTCTACTTCAATCCCGATGTTGCCGACGATTTCTCTCGTCAAGGTACCCTTGGGTCCCTTCACGGTGACTACGCCGTTTTCAAACTTAACTTCGACGCCTGCGGGAAGCGCGATGGGCATTTTACCGATTCTCGACATTGCTCATTCTCCTCCCTATTACCAGATTTCGCAAAGGACTTCGCCGCCTACGTTGGCTGCCTTTGCTTTCTTACCGGTCATGATGCCTTTGTTGGTGGAAAGGATAACCGTACCGAAACCACCGAGCACTCTGGGCATATTTTCAACGCCTGCGTACGTTCTCAAGCCGGGCTTGGAAACGCGGCGCAAACCGCTGATAACCGATTTCTTGTCGTTGTATTTAAGCGTGATCGCGATCTTGCCGTTATAACCGTCTTCTACGATTTTAACGTCTTTTACCCAGCCTTCTACCAACAAAATTTCAGCGATCGCTTTCTTTTCGTTGGACGCGGGGATCTCTACCGTTTCTTTGTGTGCGGTGATCGCGTTTCTAATTCTTGTAAGCATATCTGCGATAGGATCTGTCATTTTTCTTACCTCCTATTACCAGCTCGACTTCTTAACGCCGGGAATTTCTCCCTTGTACGCAAGATTACGGAAGCAGATACGGCAGATACCGTACTTTCTCAAAACTGCATGAGGTCTTCCGCAGATGCTGCATCTCGTATAAGCTCTCGTAGAGAACTTAGGCGTCTTTTGCTGTTTATTGATCATTGATTTCTTTGCCATGTCCGTTTCTCCTTACTTCTTGAAAGGCATGCCGAGTGCTCTCAACAGCTCTCTTGCCTCTTCGTCGGTGTTTGCGGTCGTAACGATTGCTACGTCCATACCTCTGATCTTTTCTACCTGATCGTACGTGATTTCGGGGAAGATCAATTGTTCTTTCAAACCAACCGAGTAGTTGCCGCGTCCGTCGAACGCTTTGTCAGATACACCGCGGAAGTCGCGAAGTCTGGGAAGTGCGATGGACACGAACTTGTCATAGAAGTTGTACATTCTTTCGCCGCGAAGGGTTACTTTGATACCAACCGTCTGACCTTCACGAACTTTGAAGTTTGCGACGGACTTCTTTGCCTTCGTCAAAATGGGCTTCTGGCCGGAAATCATTTTGATTTCGTTTTCCGTCATCTGAATGGACTTTGCGTTGTCCTTGATATCGCCAAGACCGGTGTTGATCACAATCTTAACGAGCTTGGGGCATTCCATTACAGACTTGTAACCGAATTTCTTCATAAGATAAGGTACTACTTCTTTTTCGTACTTTTCTTTTACTCTATTCTTATATACTTTTTCTGCCATTTTACCTTACCTCGTTAGTTGTTTTCAGCTTCTGCTTCTGCTTTCGCAGCACGCTTTCTCGTTCTCTTCTTGGGAGCTTCCGTTGCAGCTTCTGCAGCTTTTGCCGCCGCTTTCTTGGAATATGCTTTATCAAGAACTGCGCCACATTCGCATACGCGAACTTTCTTGCCGTCTACAACGTTGTGTTTTACTCTCGTCGCTTTCTTGCATACGGGGCAAACCACCATAACGTTGGATGCATCGATGGGACCGGGCACTTCTACGATTTTGCTCGTTTCGTTTGCCTTTCTTGCCTTCTGATGCTTTTTCTGGATGCGAACACCCTCTACCACTACCGTATTTGCCTTAGGGGACGTGGCAAGGACTTTTCCCTGTACGCCTTTATCTTTACCGGCAATTACAAGTACGTTATCATTTACTTTTACGTTCATTGTTGTAGTCCTCCTTGACAATTACAGAACTTCGGGAGCAAGGGAGATAATCTTCATGTAGTCTTTATCTCTCAATTCTCTCGCGATGGGCCCAAAGATACGGGTTCCCTTAGGTTGTTTCTGCGCATCGATGATAACGGCTGCGTTGTCGTCGAATTTGACGAACGTACCGTCAGCACGTCTGATGCCGCTTGCGCTTCTTACGATGACCGCTTTCACAACGTCGCCTTTCTTAACTGCGCCGCCGGGCGTTGCCGTCTTTACGGACGCTACGATAACGTCGCCGATGTTGCCGGTCTTACGGAAGGAGCCGCCCAATACTCTGATACACATGAGCTCTTTTGCACCGCTGTTGTCAGCCGCTTTGAGTCTCGTCTGAGGTTGAATCATACTCTATTGTCCTCCTTCTATTACTTCGCCTTCTCGACGATTTCCGCTACGCGCCAGTTCTTATCTTTGCTGAGCTTTCTCGTCTCTACGATACGAACTTTGTCGCCGATGCCGCACGCATTTTCTTCGTCGTGTGCTTTGTATTTCTTACTTCTCGTAATGGTCTTTTTGTAAAGGGGGTGCTTATATTTGTCGCTGACAAGCACGACCACCGTCTTATCCATCTTATCGGATACGACAAGACCTACTCTTTCTTTTCTTAAATTTCTTTCCATGATCGATGTCCTCCGATTATGCCTTGAGCTCTCTCGCACGGATTTCCGTGTTTACACGAGCGATATCTCTCTTGCAGGTTCTGATGGAAACGGGGTTTTCAAGCTGCCCGGACGCCAAACGGAAACGAAGATGGAAAAGTTCGCTCTTGAGTTCTGCGAGCTTCGCTGCGAGCTCTTCGCTAGTCATTTCTTTTACTTCTTTAGCTTTCATTATTGTTCACCGCCTTCTGCCGTTTCGGGTTCAGCCGCTACGACCTCTTTCTTAACAAACTTGCACTTTACGGGAAGCTTGTGCGATGCAAGACGCATAGCTTCTCTTGCTACATCTTCGCTAACGCCCGACATTTCGAACATTACGCGGCCGGGTTTCACCACGGCTACCCAGTATTCTACGGCACCTTTACCGGAGCCCATACGGGTTTCCGCAGGTTTCTTCGTGATGGGCTTGTGGGGGAAGATGTCGATCCATACTTTACCGCCACGCTTGATGAATCTCGTCATTGCGATACGGGCCGCTTCGATCTGGTTGGATTTAATCCAGCCGAGCTCTTCGGATACGAGACCGTATTCGCCGTATGCGATTACGTTACCCTTCGTAGCCTTACCCTTCATCGTACCGCGATGCTGTCTACGTCTTTTTACTCTCTTAGGAATTAACATTACTGTTCGCCTCCTTCTACTTTCTTAGCAGCTTTGATCACTTCCCCTTTGTAGATCCAGCACTTAACGCCGATCATACCAAAGGTGGTGTGCGCTTCTGCAAAACCGTAATCGATGTCTGCACGAAGGGTCTGAAGAGGAATAGAACCTTCATGATAACTTTCGCTTCTTGCAATTTCCGCACCGTCAAGACGACCGCTTACCATCATCTTGATACCCTTGCAACCAGCTCTCATGGAGCGGCCGATCGCCTGCTTCATGCAACGACGGAAGGACATACGCTTTTCGAGCTGCGCTGCAACCCCTTCCGCTACGAGCTGTGCGTCGCAATCGGGTTTCTTCACTTCGGTGATGTTGATGCTTACCGCTTTCCCGTTTGTGAGTTTCGCAAGGTCTTTCTTGATCACATCCACTTCGCTGCCCGCTTTCCCGATGATGACGCCGGGACGAGCCGTATAGATGGTTACGACGATTCTTGCAGCCGCTCTTTCGATGAGGATCTTGCTGATTGCCGCGGTGTAATATTTCTTCTTGAGGAACGTACGGATGACGTTGTCTTCTTTGAGGAATTTGGAGAATTCTTTCTTATCTGCATACCAAGTGGTATTCCAATCTTTGATGATGCCGACTCTCAAACCGTGAGGATTAACTTTCTGTCCCATTGTTATACTTCTCCTTCCAATTTTTTAACGTCCAAAACGACCGTGATGTGGCTCGTTCTCTTGAGGATTGCGTGGCCGCGACCTTTCGATACGGGCTGCATTCTCTTGAGCATCTGACCGCCGTCTGCATAGCATTCCGCTACGTAGAGGTCGTTCTTGTCCATACCCATATTGTGTTCTGCGTTCGCAGCTGCGGACATAAGAACTTTCTTAACCGCAAGCGCGCTGCCGTTTACGCTGTAATCGAGGATCGCCTTTGCTTCCTTGTAATCCTTACCGCGAATCAAAGCAAGCACCGTTCTTACTTTGTAAGGCGAAACTCTGACGTATTTAGCAACGGCGTGGGGACGTTTTTCTTTGATCGTCTCCAATCTTGCCTGCTTTTTTTCCATGCTTTTCTTCATTATCTTTACTCTCCTTACTTCGTCGTTCTTGCCGTATGTCCGTGGAAGGTTCTCGTGGGCGCAAACTCACCGAGCTTGCAGCCGATCATATCTTCCGTTACGTATACGGGTACGTGTTTACGTCCGTCGTATACAGCAATCGTGTGACCTACGAAATCGGGGAAAATCGTGGATGCTCTCGACCAGGTCTTGATAACTTTCTTTTCGTTTGCTTCGTTCATAGCCAAAATGCGGCTCATGAGCTTCGCTTCGACGTAAGGTCCTTTCTTAACACTTCTCGACATTTCTTACTTCCTCCCGATTAGTTAATTCTCTTGAGAATGAACTTGTTGGTTGCATTCTTCTTCTTTCTCGTCTTGTAGCCAAGAGCGGGCTTGCCCCAAGGAGTCAAAGGACCGGCGTGACCGATCGGAGACTTACCTTCACCACCGCCGTGAGGGTGGTCGACAGGGTTCATAACCGAACCTCTGACTTCGGGTCTCAAACCGAGGTATCTTGCCTTACCTGCTTTACCGAGGGAAACGAGTTCGTGGTCTACGTTGCCTACCTGCCCGATCGTAGCGCGGCATTTTGCGAGGATATATCTCATTTCGCCGCTGGGCATACGGATCGTCGCGTACTTACCTTCCATAGCCATGATCTGCGCGGAAATACCTGCGCTTCTTGCAATCTGACCGCCCTTGCCGGGGGTAAGTTCGATGTTGTGTACCATCGTACCGACGGGGATCTTTTCAAGGGGAAGGGTGTTCCCTACCTTGATGTCTGCGTTTGCGCCGCTGATAACCTTGTCCCCTACGTTGAGACCGACGGGAGCGAGGATATAGGACTTAACGCCGTCTGCGTATACGATCAAAGCGATGTGCGCGCTACGGTTGGGATCGTACTGAATGCTCTGCACCGTTGCGGGGATATCGTCTTTCGATCTCTTGAAGTCGATGATACGGTATTTTCTTCTGTTACCGCCACCGATGTGTCTGGTGGTGATTCTACCGAGGTTGTTGCGGCCGCCGCTGTGACGCTGGTCGTGCATCAACGCTCTTTCGGGCTTTGCACCTTTCGTCAAATCGTCGTAGGTCAAAACCGTTACGAAACGACGACCTGCCGACGTGGGTTTATAAGATTTAATAGCCATTTTCTATTTCTCCTCCATTAGGTCAAAGCATCGAAGAACTCGATAGTCTTGCTGTCTTCCGCAAGCTGAACGATCGCCTTTTTGCGGTCGGGTCTGTAACCTTCGTTTCTACCCATTCTCTTAAGCTTGCCTTTGCAATTTACGGTGTTAACGCTTGCTACCTTAACGCCGAAAAGTTTCTCTACTGCCAACTTGATTTCCGTTTTGTTTGCGGATTTCTTTACGAGGAAGGTATACTTCTTCGTTGCGATACCGTCGTAAGCTTTTTCGCTGAGGACGGGTTTCAAAATAATATCTTCTGCGAACATTAGCCGTGTACCTCCTGGAATTTCTCAACTGCAGCCTTGGTCATAACCACTTTGTCGCTTACGACCACTTCGTACGTGCTAAGCTGTGCCAAAGGCATCGTAGCAAGTTTGGGAAGGTTTGCAGCCGCGCGGATTACGTTGACGTCGTCGTTGTCCATGACGACGAGCGCGGATTTGTTCAAGCCGAGCGCCTTTGCGAACGCTGCCATTTCCTTCGTCTTGGGAGCGGAAACTTTCAGCTCGTCCACGACGATGAATTCGCCGTCAGCCACTTTCTTGGAAAGGGCGGACAAGAGCGCTGCTCTCTTTGCCTTTGCGTTCATCTTCTTGGAGAAGTCGCGGGACTTGGGTGCGAATACGACGCCGCCCTTGATCCACTGAGGTGCGCGAATGGAGCCCTGACGTGCACGACCCGTGCCTTTCTGTCTCCAAGGTTTGATACCGCCGCCTCTTACTTCCGTTCTCGTGAGGGTGGACTTCGTTCCCTGTCTTTCGTTTGCAAGACGGGTAACGACTGCCTGATGAATCAGGGGCTCGTTGTAGTCAACGCCGAATACGTTGTCGTTCAATTCGATCGTGCCGACTTCGGAGCCGTTCATATTTAATACTTTAATAGCCGCCATTTTCGTTCACTCTCCTTATTTGCTCTTTACGCTGTCTGCGATCGTTACGATGCTGCCCTTGGGGCCGGGGATAGCGCCTTTGATGAGGATCGCGTTTCTTTCGAGATCGACGCGAACGACTTCAAGATTTTGAATGGTTACGTTATCCACACCGTACTGACCTGCGAGGTGCTTGTTCTTGAATACACGCGAGGGGGAGGAGATGGGACCCATAGAACCGGGTTCTCTGTGTACGGGGCCGGTACCGTGGGTCATCTTCAATCTGTGCTGATTCCACTTCTTGATAACGCCCGTGAAGCCGTGACCTTTCGTCACGCCCGATACGTCGACTCTGTCCCCTGCTGCGAATACGTCAGCTTTGAGTTCTGTGCCTACCGTGAAGGTTTCAGCGTTTGCCACTCTGATTTCCTTCAATACTTTGTGGGGTTTTACGCCGGCTTTCTTGAATTGTCCCAGTTCAGGCTTCGTAAGCGCTTTTTCGCTCACTTCGATGAAACCGAGCTTCAATGCTGCGTAACCGTCGTTTGCAACCGTCTTCACCTGAACGACGGGGCAAGGACCTGCTTCCACTACCGTGACGGGGATCTGCGTCCCGTCTGCTGCAAAGATTTGGGTCATACCAACTTTGCGACCGATGATTGCTTTATTCATTGATAAAGTTCACTCCTTTTGTTTTTTTATTTTCGAATACCTTTGCAAGTATTTCTCGGCGAATGGATTAGAGCTTGATTTTGATATCCACACCTGCGGGGAGGTGAATGGAGTCAAGCAACTTTGCGTTGGGGGAATAGATGTCGATGATTCTCTTGTACGTTCTCATTTCGAACTGTTCACGGGAATCCTTGTCCTTGTGGGGGGAACGAAGGATGGTCACGATTTCCTTTTCGGTGGGAAGGGGAATGGGACCGGAGATCTTCGCGCCGCTCTTCTTCATCGTTTCCACGATGCGGCTTGCCGCTTCGTCTACGAGCTCGTGGCTGTATGCCGCCAACTTGATTCTGATTTTCTGTACTGCCATTTGGTTACTCCTTTTTAGTTTATACTAACATTTTATTTCGCTGCATCAACCTATCCGTGTGTATCGAGGTCTTTGCAAAAGAAAAACACTCTGATTTTGCCCGAGCGTTTCCGCAAAAGCCTCGGTTAGTCGCAGGAGTCGAGCTCCCACTTTTGTCAACGGAAATTATCTGCCAAGGGGCTTTTTGCCTTGGATTTACAGTAACTTCCCGTATCAACCCATACACGCGTTTTTACACAGCCTACTAATAATAACAGATTTTTCAATAGGTGTCAAGCGTTTGAACATAATTTTTCAAAGTTTTTTGATTTTTTTGAAAAAAATTTTTTCACGTCCTTTTCACGGCGATTTTTTGCCGCCCGACTATGTAGGCAATACCGCACAATAACATACAGCGCGATAAGCTGTCGATTTTGGGAATAAATGCGTTGACTTTTTTTGCAATAGGAGTCGCTATTGCTGCAAAAAGTCGCCTGTTTCTTCCTTAAAATCACCTACGCTTCTCGCTTGATGACATTATGCGGTATCGCCTATATTATATATAATGTATAGACGAACGTCAAGCGTTTCTCTCCCCTATTTTTCAATTTCCCGCTTTTCGTTTCCGACTCGTGCAAGAAGGGAGCCCGAACGAGTCGGGCCCCCTTCTTTTGAGAAACTATTGAGGGATAAAGTATAGGCAATTTTTATTCGCTAAGGGTATAGCGTTTCCCTGATATAGGTAATTTATTCGGCGGTTTCTTCCGAGCCTTCGAGCGCACCGTGCATATCCTGCCAGTTCTTTTCCGCCGCCGCTTTGGCTTCCGCGTACTTCGTTTCGAATTCCGTGAAGAACGCCGCTTTCTTTTCCTGCTGTTTGACGGCGATCTCGTCCAGATGGTCGTTCACCTTGACGGAATATTCTTCAATCTTGGCGATGACGGTGTTATACGCTTTGGTAATTTCCTCTTTTGCTTTGTCGAGCTGTTCGTTTGCCGATGCCGCCGCGTCGAGAATCGCCTGTTCCGCCTTTTCCAGTCTGTCTTTCATGGCGTTGTACTCTTCTTCCGTGATCTCCACGGTGACGCTCACGTCGTCGCTCGTGTATTCGTATCTCATCTTTAAGTATTCCGCTTTCGCTTTACGGAAGTTTGCAAGTGCTATCTGATAAGGGCTGTTTTCGCTCACGAGCAAGTTCATACGAAGGGTTTCAATGCTTTCTACAAGCCCGGTGTAAACTATATTCAAACCGTCTACCAACGCCTGCGAAACTACGTTCAAATGGGATTTGAGAGTTTCGATCTCCGACTGCTGCATGATAAATTCTTTCTGTTCGTAGTACGCTTTTTTGAGCTCCTGCGAGTAGAATTCCGCCGTCTCCTTTCTCTCCGCTACGAGGGCGTCGACGAGTTCTTTATACTCCATTTTCGCCGTTTCGATATAAGGCGCACATTCTTCCAAGAGTGCTTTCAATTCCGCTTCCGTAATCGCCTTTGCCTGACTTACTTTCGCCTTGATGTTCTCCTCGTTGAACGCTTCGTTCATCTTCGCAACGACGTCGTCGTAAAGGGCTTTCGCCTTTTCCGCATCGCCCGAGAAGGAGATATCGATCTGGTTGTCGCCGACGGACGCCGTACCCGAGACGAGGTAACCCGTTTCCGAAGAGACCTGCACGAAGAGCTTTGCCGCTTCTTCCGCCGTCTTGCCTTCGACGTTTGCAAACGCTTCGGCACTGATGATGAGGTTCCCCTCTTCGTTGAGCGCGTTCACCGTGACGACTTTGTCGTCTGCGTCAAGCACGAATTCCACCTGAGGGTTGAGGGAAATATTCATGACCTTTCCTTCTTCCGCATTTGCGGTTTCGGTCGGTTTACAACCGGAAAACGCCGCTGCGCCCAACGCCATCGCCATCGTCGTACATAAAATAGCCGTTAATTTTTTCATCGTTAAAATCCTCCGATTTTCGTTTTGCAATTTGTTTTTGCATTTATTATACAAGCCCGTCCTACCTTTTGTTGCAGAAAAAATAAAAAAAGTTGAAAATTTTTACAGGACCTTGTGTCCGAACGTCGGAGCATATGCTTACGTTACAATATTTATTATACGTAAACGAAAAAAGATACGCAAGTCGCCCGTTTTTTTGAATGAAAGTATTGACAAAATGAAAAATTCGTCGTATAATGATATTACTATATTGATTTTGGAGGTTTCCCCATGGCAAAGACAAAAAACCAGGGACTGAAATGGTTTCATTTCCTCATCTACTTCGCACTCTGGCTCAACGCGATCGTATGCGCTCTGAACGGCATTATGCAACTCACGGGCGCTTCTTATGAAATTCTCGGCATAGCCGCAGAAGATATGTATGCGACCTATCCCACGTTGAAGACGGTGGATTTGGTTTTCGGCGTCGCCTACCTCGTTTTTGCGCTCTTCTGCATCATCACCCGTTCCCGTCTCGCACACTTTAAGAAAGGCGCGCCTTCTATGTTGATCGCCTTCTACGTGCTCAGCGCTTTGATTACCATCGGCAGTACCGTTGCCGGCGGTGTCGCTATGAGACTTGAGCCGCAAGGCCTGCTCAACCTTTTCATCGAAGAAAACTTCCTCAGTTCGATCATCGGCACCGTGATTGCAATTCTTATCAATAAGGTGTACTTCGGCAAGCGTGCGCATATGTTCGTGAACTGAAAAATATTGAATGCGAAAAAAAGGGATAGGCGATCGCCTATCCTTTTTTCGTTGGAGTATTTGGTTTGGACGGGGTACCCATGTCTGCGTTCATCGCAGGATTTCCCCCTTCCGTCAATGCTCGGAGCGAGGATAAATACGCCGCGTATTCCTCTTCCGTGATCTTGGGTACTTTGTCTTTTTTATGTTTCGTCTTGCTCATACAAGCGCCTCCGTATCCGATTTGGTAAAAGTATGCCCCTCCTTCCACCCTTTTATTCCGAGATCAGAATAAAATACAGATGAGATTGCCTTTCCCGTCGTTGACAATCCTCGACACGGTGCGACGGAGCTTTTTGCGAAGCTCGGGCGGCACGGCTTTGTTCTTTGCCGCCAGTTCCTCGCTCATAAGCGCGCGCAGGGATTTGCCGAAAATGTTCGTTTCCCAAACGTCTCCTTCCTCGTAACTTCTGAGAGTCTCCTGCACGAACTCCTCCCCCTGTTGCTCGGTACCGATGATGGGATTGACCGAGCCCGTCACGTCGATTTTCACGACGTGGTAGCTGGGCGCCTTCGCTCTGAAATCCACGGCGTAACCGCCGCCCTTTTTGACGAGCTTGGGCTTTTGCAACTCGTAGTCCCCCTCGGTTGGGAACACGATTCCGTAGCCGCCCTCCGCCGCCTCCGCCAAAGCATCCTTCACCTTGTCGTATGCCCGTTTGGTCTCCGCCAACCCGCTCGCATAGCGGAGCAACGCCAAATCGTCCTCGAGCGTCTCTCCGCACCGTTCGCCGATCGTTTCGAGAAACAACGACTTCTTCGCGTCGATGAAAATCTCCACGCTCCCTTTGCCCAAATCCATGCGGATCTCCGTGGGGTTGATAAAGCCGCTCGCCTCCTCAAACAGCGTTTCCAGCGCAAAGCAATCGCGCATTTTTACGATGCTTTCCGACGCTTTTTTCACCGCGCCAAGGAGCTCGCTCACCGCCTTTTCGTCTTCCGAAAGGGACTGCAACCACCTCGGCATCTTGACGTCGATGCGCGTGACGGGAAACTCAAACAGCGCCTTTTTAAGCACTTCCAAGATCTCCGTCTCTCCCATGTTTTCGACGTTCAACGCGACCATGGGTGCCTCGTATTTCTCTTCAAGGGCGTGGAGCAGCTCCCCTTGCGAGGCGGGCTCGCGACAGTTCAAAACGATGACGAAGGGCTTTTTCAACGCCTTCAATTCCTGCACGGCGCGCTCCTCCGCCGCCACGTAATTTTCGCGCGGAATGTCCGCGATGCTCCCGTCCGTCGTCACGAGCACGCCGATGGTGGAATGTTCCCGAATGACCTTTTCCGTGCCCAGAGCCGCCGCCTCTTCGAAGGGCATCGCCTCTTCCCGCCAAGGGGTCTTGACAAGACGCGGAACGCCGTCCTCTTCAAACCCGTTCGCCCCCTCGACGGCAAAGCCCACGCAATCGACGAGCCGCACGGAGACCTCCGTGCCCTTGGCAAGGGAAAGCCGCGCTGCTTTTGCAGGCACGAATTTGGGCTCGGTCGTCATGACCGTCTTGCCTGCCGCCGATTGCGGTAGTTCGTCCGTCATCTCCGCCCGTACGCCCGCGTCCGCCGAAGGCAGCACGAGAGTTTCCATAAACCGTTTGATAAAGGTGGACTTGCCCGTGCGAACGGGTCCCACCACCCCCACGTAAATATCACCGCCCGTGCGGTTTGCTATATCCTGATATACGCTGTAATGTTCCATGCGTGACCTCCCATCCTCTTTTTACGGAATTTTGCCTATAAAAAATCCGCAGATAATAGCCTTACGGTCTACTATATGCGGATCATTGTATCTTTATTCCTTTCTTATTTCTCTTCGCGCGCCTTTTCTTTCGCGGCTTCCACTCTCAAATAGTCCTTGTCGCTTGAAAAATCCCGCTGCTCGTCGTACTCGCCGCCGAGCGCCTCGATCGCGTATTTGAGTTCCTGAAATTCCACGAATCCGATGGACTCGTCGCCGATTTTGCGGAAGAGGTGGGGCAACGCCCGTTCGTCCCCGTACGTCGCCAAATATCTCGCGCGCAGGGTGAGTTGCCATTCCTCCGAGTCGGAAAACGCCGACAGGAGCGCCGCGTACACTTCCTCGTCGCGGACGGTGACGTGGGAGAGGATTTCGAGCGCACTCTCTTCCTCCTTGCCCGATTGATACAGCGCGAGCGCCTGCTCCTTCACCTCGTCGGCACATTCGTTCAAAAGAGCGACGACCTGCTCCTTCACCTCGGCGTCTGCCTCCGATTGCAACAGAGCAAAGTACCCCTCGAACGCGCGCGGATCGTCCCCGAGCAGACGGACGGCGTAGGAGGCAAGCTCTCCGTTTCCCGTCGTCAAAAGGGGTAGCAAACGTTCGGTCAGTTCCCGTTTTTCCAGCTCGCAAAGCAAAAATTCGGGCACGGAGATTCCCTGTTCGACGTGCGCGGAAAGCGTTTCCACGAGCGTTTCGTCCGACATCCCCGCATAGTACTGCTTGGGCGTGCATTTGATTTTGGCGACGTAGGTGTCGCCGAACTGCTGATACAGTTTGGGAATCACGTCCTCCCACGCCTTTGCGGAGCGTTTCTTTTTGCTCTCTTTCATGAACTGCGCGACTTTCTCGTCGAAAAGCCCGTCGAAATCAATGGGTTTCATGCTCGTTTTCTCCTTCGCTTCCTACGCGGTTTTCTTCCTTTTTTACTCCGTACGAACTGCCGACTGCCGCCGTCAGCAACGCTTTGACCCGTTCCACGTCGGCGTCGAACGCCGCCGCAATCGCGGTGGGATTGTTGCCCAGCTCTTTGAGCCCCGTCATCATGTAGACGGCGCAGGCGCAATCATCCGCGCTTTCCACGAGATTCAGCGCGTCGTGTTCCGCAAGTGCTTGATACAGCCCTTCCGCCGCCCGTTTCATCTTGACGCCGTAGTCGTCCCGCAGGGCGGTGAATTTGGACGCCACTTTCGCGTACCCTTCCAGAAATTTCTTTCGCCGCTTTCTGCCCAACGCAATGCGGCGCACGGTGATCCGCTTATAGATATTGCAAAGCACCAGTCCGAATTCCGCGTCCTCGTTGCGCTCGTACAATAGACGCAAAGTTTCGAGTTTGAGCACGTCCGCCACTTCGGGGTCGAGGAGCTTGTTCTGCACGAACTCGTCGGCGCGCGCGTGGGTCGCCGTGACGAGCCCCAAAAACTGCAAATCTTTGTCCTCGCCGTCCATCTCGTCGAAACACCAGTCCAGATACCCGTCGTATAAAAGGAGCAACCCGAACAACTGCGCGTCCTCCTTGGACGATTCACTCACCTGCACGAGCACGTCGCAACGACGCTCCCGTTCCGCCTGTGGCAGGTGATAGAAATAGATGAGTTCGGGGGGCTCTCCCCCTTCCTCGTCGTATCGGCACAATTCTTTCCGATAATATTTCGCCACCTCCGCGTCGGGATAGATGGTGCAAAGCTCAGAAAAGGTTTTGATGCTTTCCTTTACGTAGCCGCTCTTATAGGCGGAAACCCCTTTGAAATACAGGACTCTGCCGTCGTAGGGCGTCTTTTGATCGAGTTGGCGGAATTTTGCATACGCCGCCTCGTGCAATCCGTTCTCGCAACAGACGGTCGCTATTTTATACAGATCTTCCGCATCCGTGGAATCTCTCTCCGCGAGCTGCTCGGCAATGGCGCGGCTTTCTGCGTTTCTGCCCTGCTCGATATACACCGCCGCAAGGGTGGCAAGAACGCGCACGTTGTCGGGCTCAATTTCCAGAAGGTCGTTGCAGACGAGCTCCGCCGCCTCCGCCTCCCCCTTCAAAAGGTGGGCAACCGCGCACATTTCCATCGCTTGCGCGTACTGTTTCGAGCCCTTGGTAACCGTGGAGAACTCCTGAATGGCGCGATCGCAATCCCCGAGTTTCAACGCCTGCGAACCGATGCGAATCTCCTCGGAATAGTCGGCAAGGCGGGGAGGATAGACGAAACGGAGCTTGCTTTTCTTCGGGCTCGCGAAGGCTTCGGCGATATCCATTTTGAAGTCCTCAGGCAAATTCTCCTCGTCCGCGTTGAGAAGCTGGTTATAGTAATACGCCGACTGGCTCTCCTGTCCCAAAGTCAGGAAATTGACGGCGAGGGATTCGTATACGTCGGGTAGCTCCTCTTCCGTGGCGACGTCCAAATAGCGGAACCACCAACGGATCGCCGTGCCCTGCAGTTGCATTCCTTCGTAGATATCGGCAAGGCGCGCGAAAACTTCCCCGTCGCCGCCGTATTCGTTCAGTTCCCTGTGCGCGAATTTCAGCGCGGAGACGAAGTTCCCCTCGTTATAATATTTATCCGCCATGATGCCCAAACGCCCACGGCTGAAATCGATCTTTCTTACCTTACCCGTCTTTTTCATCTACGTATCCTTTTGATTTTCCGAACAACCGATCGATATCCTCGTCAAAAAATTCGTAATCGGTGTTGCAATAGTGACAATGCACGCGTACGGCGCCGTCCTCGCGCACGATCCTGCGCAGCTCCGCCTCCCCCAACGACACCATCACGCGTGAAAGATATTCCCTTGAACAGTTGCATTTGTATTGCGCGTCCCGCACCTCGAGCGTCTCCTCTTCCACGTCGAATTGCGATTTCAACGCAGACATGGTACCCTCGTTCTTGATTTTTTCAAGAAGGGCGGAAAGATCCAGCGAAGCTACGGCGGCAAGCGTTTCCTCGTCCGCGAAGGGCAGAGGTTGCACGGCTACCACACCCGCAAAGCGGCATTTGCCGTCCTCGTCGAGCTCCACGCTCGAGTGCAGGCGCGTGGGGAGCTGTTCGCTGATGCGGAAATATTCCTCGAACCCCTCGTCCAGTCCTGCGTTTTCAGGCAGGGCGCACGCGCCCACGAAGGGGCGGTTGTAACCGTCGTCCCGAATGACGGTCAGGTAGGAATTGCCGCTAAGGAGCGCCCGTTCGCTCTCCTCGTTTCCTTCGCCCGTCGCGTCCGTATTCAAAATATAGCCGCGCATATTCAGTTTGCGATTCCCCGAAACGGCGATCTCGCCGCAGGCGTCCCCTTTTAGAGAGAGGGAAATTTCCCCCGTTTCCTCTTTGAGACAAGCGCTCATAAAGGTCATCAAAGACAGCGCCTTGCCAAAGACGTAGGCGGAGGCTTTGGAGAGTAAATGCGTACCTGCCCCCCTCGTTACCATCTCCGTCGTGTCGGCAAGGGTCAAAGACACCCGTCCGTTATAAATCAAAGTGCGTACCAAATTTTTCATCTTTATTTCTTCCTTGCCAAGAAGACGATGCGGTCGCTTCTCTCTTTGTCTTCGCCGAGGTGCCCCTCGATTTCGAGCACCTCGAACCCGTTTCTCACGAGCGCCGCCACGATCTCCTCTTCCGTATACGAATACTGTCTGTGCGTTTCGTCCATGCGCTCGAACGCGCCGTCCTCCCGCCGAACGAAGAGGGTGACGTCCATCGTCACGCCGTCCTCTTCCTCACGGTTGAAGCTCAGATAGGTAATCTCGTCGCGGTCGTCCGCTGAAACAGTATTTGCAATTTTCTCCTTGAATTTACGCGCGGAGCTGATATCGAAGAGGAAAATCCCCCCTTTCCGCAACCCACCGCGCACGTTTTTGAAGGCGGCGTCCAACTTGGTTTTGGGGATATAGTTGATACAATCGTTGATTGCCGTCACGAAGTCAAACCGCGACGGGAGTTTTGTCTTGGTGATATCCCCCAAAATATATTCGCTGCGAACGCCCCGAGAAAGGGCGGTCTCCTGCGCAAAGTCGAGCATTTCCGCCGAAATATCCATGCCCGTCATGGCGTAGCCCTGCTTTTGAAAGGCACGCGTAAACCAACCGCCGCCGCATCCCACGTCCAGTCCGCTTGCGAGCGGATAGCGGGAAAGCTTGTCAATTAAATACTGCGACCATTGTTCGTAGCCGCAGTCGTCATTGAGGTATTCGAACCATTTTGCAAGGTAGGCATACGCCTGTTTTTTTTCGTTCATCTCATACCTGCCGGGGTCATTTCTTCTTTTTCTTGTCTTTTTTCGACTGTTCTTCCTGCTCTTTCAAAGCGCGTTCGCGCGCGTCGAATTTCTCGCTGTATTCTACGTAGCGCGCGTCCTGTTCATGCTCCTTTGCGTACGCTTCCGCATCCGCTTTCAAAGCGTCCTTGCTCTCTTGGAGCTTTCTCAAATCTTCACGCGTGAAGACCGACGGAAGTTCGTATACTTCCATATCGTCTTGAATGGGCTTGACGGGCGTCGATAAAATTCGGGATTTCCCCTCCGCCACGATCGCGCGCTGATATTCGAGCACGGTGGCGCTGTCGTCCCCCGTAAGGCGAAGACTGCCGTCCTTGTCGTAGGCGTCGTTATTCGAATTTGCAGACTGCGTCTTGGGGGCGATGAAACGATCGAACACCCATTGCGTGAAGCTCAGCCAGACGAGCAGGGAGAAGGAGAAGGAAATCAAAAGCATCAGGGTGAGCGCAATCGTGCTCAGAAATTCGCCGAAGTTTCCGATGAAGAAAAGCGCGAAGGGCAGGAGCGCGATCACGGCGAAAAAGATCGTCTGGATAATCGTGCCGATCATCAGCAGGAAGGAATTTTTAAGCATTCCGAAGAAGGTCGTTTTATACGTGACGCCGAACGAAATCATCCAAAGCGCCATCAGCGCGACGACCGCAAGGAGCACGTAGCAGGTTACCTGCGAAATGCGCAACCATATGACGTTCCCCGTGCCCATGGCTATATTGAACTCCGCCACGTTGACCTCGGTCACCGTCAAGAGCAGGACAGTGCAAAAGAAAAGCGCCGTCTGCAACGCGTTTTTGTAATTGAGTTTTACCCCTCGCCAGAAGTCCTTGGCGACGAATCTGCCTTCCGTCCAAATCAGGTTTCTGACCGAGTACATTCCCCCTGCCAAGCCCACCGAAGCAACGACGGAGGCAAGCAGTATTCCAAAGCAGGTGTAAAGCCCGCTCTGGAAGGAGAGCCACTCGGACGTGCCCTGCAAATCGGGCATCGCGGGATAGCCGATCCCAAGGTTCGCCCCAAAGGGATATAAGATGGCGTTCCCCTGCGCATAGATACTGCTGATCACCAGAACGATGATAAGGGGAATAAAGAAAATCAAAATCAACAGGTTGATGAGCGACACCTCTTTGAGGTGTTCTTTGAATATGTCCTTAAATACCTGATAGCGACTTTTGGAAGGGGAACGTCTCGTGCCCTCTCCGTTTTGTTCGCACCCTTCAAGCATGCGGGTATACAATCCTTTTTCTGCCATGAGAACTCCTTTTCGTAGCGTAATACTACACGATATATTGTACTACAAAATTCTCTTTTTTTCAAGGATTTTACAGGGAAATTTTGAATTATTCGAAAGAAATCTCGTATTTCCTTACGAATCCTTGCAAAAATATGCGAAAATGCTTTGACATTTGCCCCCGTATATGATAAAATAAAGATAAGAATAGAGGAGCGGATGAACATGAGTACCCCACCTAAGGCGAGCAGGACGGCTCGAAGAGAAAGGGTGGAGCTTGGAAAGGGTATCTCCGCCGAAGCGTAAAGTAGTCCGTTTACGCTGGGCATACGGGAGAATACCCGTGTGACTGTCACCGTTCGTGATGAGCTATTTCGAGTATTTTTCTTTACGGAAATTTTTGATCGATTTTGCTTTCAAGACGGACATGGTACCGTCTTTTTTTAATTTTCAGGAGGTAAATTTATGAAACAATTCAACGTAGGCGTCATCGGCGCAACGGGTATGGTCGGACAGCGTTTCATGTTGCTCTTGTCTAAGCACCCTTGGTTCAACGTCACCGTCTTGGCGGCTTCCCCCCGCTCCGCAGGCAAGACCTATCGGGAGGCTGTGGGAAATAAATGGGCGTTCGACACCCCCATTCCCGAAAAGTTCGCCTCCATGGTCGTGCTGGACGCGGAAAACGACATGGCGAAAATCGCCGAGCAGGTCGACTTCGTGTTCTGCGCCGTCAATATGGAAAAGTCCAAGATCCGCGCTTTGGAAGAAACGTATGCAAAAATGGAAGTGCCCGTGGTATCCAACAACTCCGCGCACCGTTTCACCCCGGACGTACCCATGATTATTCCCGAAATCAACGACGAACATTTGGATATCATTCCTTCGCAGAGAAAACGCCTCGGCACCAAGCGCGGCTTTATCGCCGTCAAGTCCAACTGCTCCTTGCAGTCCTACGTGCCCCTGCTGCATCCCTTGAAGAAGTTCGGCATTCGGGAAGTGGCAGTCTGCACCTATCAGGCAATTTCGGGCGCAGGCAAGACGTTTGCGACGATGCCGGAAATCCTCGACAACGTCATTCCCTATATCGGCGGCGAGGAAGAGAAGAGCGAGAGAGAACCCCTCAAAATCTGGGGCAAGATCGAAAACGGAGAGATCGTCCCCGCAAACGGACCTGCAATCACCGCGCAATGCTTGCGCGTACCCGTTTCGGACGGGCATACGGCGGCGGTGTTCGTGCGGTTTGAAAACAAGCCAACGCAGGAGGAAATTTTGTCCGCCTGGGCGGAGTTCAAAGGCGCTCCGCAGGAGCTCAAACTCCCCTCTGCACCCGAACAGTTCTTGCAGTATCTGGAAGAGGACAACCGTCCCCAACCCAAGCTGAACAGAATGGCAGGCAACGGCATGACCGTGACGGCAGGCAGACTTCGTCAGGACAGCGTATACGACTATAAGTTCGTCGGGCTCTCCCACAACACCTTACGCGGCGCGGCAGGCGGGGCGGTATTGCTCGCGGAACTGTTGGCGGCGAAAGGATATTTTGATTAACAACGCACAAAATAAGAGGCATAGAATATATTATGAAAGGATTTTTTGAAGGCAGCGCCACCGCGCTGATCACGCCGTTCGATGAATCGGGCGTAAATTACGACGTACTCGGACAACTCATCGAGTTCCAGATTGCAAACGGGACGGACGCCATCGTGTTTTTGGGCACGACGGGCGAGCCCTCCACCATGTCCTTCGAGGAAGAACATATCCTCATGGACTACGCGGTGAAGAAGGTCAACAAACGCACGAAAGTCATTTTTGGTTGCGGTAGCAACAACACCGCCGACGCGGTCATGACGGCGAAAGCGGCGGAAAAATTCGGCGGCGACGGCTTGCTTGCCGTGACCCCCTACTACAACAAATGCACGCAAAACGGTTTGGTCGCGTACTACAAGGCGATTTGCGAGGCGGTCTCCCTGCCCGTCATCGCCTACAACGTACCCGGGCGTACGGGGGTGGAAATTCAGCCTGCCACCATGGCGAAGATTGCGGAGATCCCGAATATCGCCGGCATGAAGGACGCAGGCGGCAACATGAGCAAGACCATGGAGACCTTGCGCTTGACCCGCGATAAGTGCGATTTGTACTCGGGCGAAGACGCACTCAACTTCCCCATTCTCGCCGTCGGCGGCGCGGGAGTCATCTCCGTCGTGTCGAATATCGCGCCTAGGCAAGTGAAGGCGCTTTGCTCCCTCGTCAAGGCAGGCAAAACAGCGGAGGCGATCGCGCTCAACGACAGATTGCTCCCCCTTGCCAACGCTTGCTTTGTGGAAGTCAACCCCATTCCCGTCAAGGAAGCGGTCAACCTGCTCGGATTTCACGCAGGCGTGCCCCGCGCGCCTTTGACGCAGATGGAAAGCGCGAACCGCGAAAAGCTGATCGCCGCTATGAAAACCTTCGGGTTGGAGTGTCACGCATGAGAAAAACGAGAATTATCCTTTGCGGCGCGTGCGGAAAGATGGGCGGCAACGTCCTCTCCCTGCTGCAAGACGATGCGGAAGCGGTCGCCGTCTGCGGCGTGGACCTCTATCCGAGAGAAATCGGAATCCCCGTATATACGAGTTTTGCCGATATCCGAGAAGAAGGCGACGTCATCGTGGACTTCTCCTCCCCAGTCGGACTTTCCGAGCGTCTGGAATACGCCAAGGCGCATAAGCTCGGCATCGTGTTGGCGTCGACGGGCTTTTCGGCGGACGATCTGAACCTCATCGACGAGTACGCGAGCTCCGTTGCTATTTTCAAGACGGCGAATTTATCCTTGGGGGTCAACCTCATGCAGGCGCTCTGCAAAGCGGCGGCGCAGGTACTCGGCGACAACTTTGACGTGGAGATCATCGAAAGGCATCACAATTTGAAAAAGGACGCGCCGAGCGGCACGGCGCTGATGCTGGCGAACTCCATCAACGAAGTGTTTGAAGGGCAAAAGAAATTCGTCAACGGCAGAGAAGGGATCGTGGGTGCGAGAACGAAAAATGAAATCGGGATCCACGCCGTCCGCGGCGGCACGATCGTGGGCGAACACGAAGTGATGTTTGCAGGCGAGGACGAGATCATTACCATTTCGCACAGCGCGAGATCCAAGCGGGTCTTTGCGGCGGGCGCGATTCGCGCGGCGAAGTTCTTGAAGGCAAAAGAGGCAGGCATGTACGAGATGAAGCACCTTTTAGCCGAAGAAAATACGCAAGAGAATATGTAATTTTATATCGTAAGAGCCGCTGCGGAAGGATTTCCGCGGCGGCTCTTATTTTACGCTCTCCCCCTTTTGAAATAATTTTCCAAATACTTTCCCGAAGGGAGTAAAAAGATTTGACAATCGGCGCCGTATTTGCTATAATAAATACGTTTCCTATCTAAAACGTTTTGCAACGCATAACGGAACGGGGAATATCGAGGCGTAGCGCAGTTGGTAGCGACTTGTCGTGGGGGCGCGCGAGCGTAGCAACGCTTTGGCACAGCCAACCTTCCCGTCACCTCGAACAAAAAAATTAAACAAAAAAATTCGAGGCGTAGCGCAGCTGGTAGCGCGCAGCGTTCGGGACACCGCCACCGGTCTTGAAGCAGGGATTTTTGAAAATCGCTGAACCCCTTGAAAAACCTGACAATTCGGGCGGTATACTTTTCCACAAAACGTTCGAAATAAGTGGCTTGACCACATGTTTGACCACTTACGAAAATAGATAAAAAATTGAAAAATCGAGGCGTAGCGCAGCTGGTAGCGCGTCGCGTTCGGGACGCGAAGGTCGTGGGTTCAAATCCCGTCGCCTCGACCATAAGAAAAATAAAGGTTTGATACAATCGTATTAGACCTTTTTTTCTTTGCATAAAGGGAGTTCTTTCCTTTCTGTAAGCAAACAATAGAGCCTTGTGGAGTGTCAAACGGCACTTTTGCAGGGTTTTTTTTCTTTATATATAACAACTACAGAACGAAAGCCTTATCAACGGAACGATAGATAAGTGCTACGGGACGATATTTTTTGTTATACGGTAGGCGAATGTATTGAAAAAATGCGATTGTTGTGCTATAATAAACTTAACGATAAATAAGAATTTGACGGAGACATATTATGAAGACATATACATTATGCGGCAGTATTCGATTTGAAAAAGAAATGCGGGAAGTCGCCTATTATCTCGAAACAAAAAAAGGATATAATATTCTGCAATGCATTTATACTGTAATTGGCACCACGCCAACGGCGGAGGATTTGCTGGCACTTGAACTTGCACATTATCAAAAAATTGATATCAGTGATGGCATTTATGTTCTAAACATCGGTGGGTATATTGGCGAATCCGTTCGTAAGGAAATTGCATATGCCCAGCAACATGGTAAGGAAGTCATCTACCACTGCAACTGACCAATTCCAACTTATCATGAGTTTAACTATACGCATTTTCAGAGAACTGTACGCAAATTTTGACAAGGTGTACACACTTTTTTAGGGGTGTACGCAAATTGTATCAAAATAGGTATTTACACACAAAAATCCGTGAAAATCGTTTGATTTTCACGTTTTTTTTGCTTGTTGATGACGATTGCGAAAAGCCACGCATTACCGTGGGATCGCGTGACGAGCGTCCGCAAACGGCGATTTTTATATTTCCGTTTATTTGTCGGCGCGAGGAAACTCTGCCCTATGGCAGATGCCCGTCGCCTCGACCAAAAGCTGTGATGCATGTTTAAAAAAAAACCGATCTTACTGCTATTGCAAAGGAATTATCCTTACAAATCAGGCGTTCCCAATATACGGGAACGCCTTATTTGTTACTTATCCTCTATTCGAAATAATTCAAATACAGATTAAATCTCACCGCGACGGTCAGGGTTATCCGTCTTGGGGCTCCACGTAAGACCAGCGTCGGATGTAATCTTCAAACAGTCAATCATAGGACCACCCGTTGCGGAGCCACCCTTGAAATTATTTTCAAGGATAACGAGAGAAATTGTATTTTCACCCGCTTTGATATTGATAGCGCCAGGAAGCGTGCACTTCGAGAATTTCGCCTGAGACATATCGGCGGAGTTTTCAACAAACCAACCGGAGAAATTCTGTTTCTCGCCGTTTACCAAAACCGCAAAATCGCTATCCGAAATCGAAAGATCGCCAAGCTCAGAGCCGAGCATCAATACGAGCGTACCCGTCGTAACCTTATCGGAAGTAAACACGAAATCAAGCTGAAGGTTAGTCGTATAGGTGTAGCCTACATAGTAACCGTTGCTCCACATCTGTTTTTGCGCGTCGGTACCGTCGCCGTAGATCATAGAAACGCCTTCCTGGTTACTGGAAAGACCTGCACCCGTTACACCGTCAAGGTTGATATATTCTGCTTCCATGACAAACTCGCTGGTCATACCGGGGTTATTCGTCGTACCGCTGTTGTCGCCGTTGCCGGAAAGCAAGGAATTGATCACGTCGCAACCGGCGAAAGAGAACATAGATGCTGCCGTAACGCCTGCAAGCGCAAGCCCAAAAATCTTTTTAAGTTTCATAGTTATTTTCTCCTATTAAAATTATCTTCTTTTTTGTTTTTCTTTTTGCCTATAAAGAACGTGATGAACGTCACTATTACGAGCACAACAGAGACAACATAAAGCAGAGTTTCCCACCAAGGTGCTCTATATGCCCATATAACCCCGTCACCCATGCCGTTCATAGCATTCGAGTTTGCAACAGTGTAAAGGATATTCTTTGCTGCTCTTCTCACCGCCGCGATCTCGGTTGCCGTACGCACAGAGGAAGGAGCACCGTCAGCGCAAAGGCTCAAATCACCACCCGCGCGGATCATCTGGTCTTCGTTCATGTAGGACTCGTTGGTGATAAAGTCGGTAATGACCATACCGTTAAAGCCCCATTCGTCACGGAGAAGTTCCGTAAGCAACGCGTAAGAGCCACCCGTCCACATTGTACCGATACGGTTAAAGCTGGACATGACTGCTGTCGTACCGCCGCCTTTTACGCACATTTCAAAAGGCTTAAAGTAGATTTCACGCATGCTTTGCTCATTTGCCCAAGTGATCAGACCAGTAACGCCACGGTTCGTTTCCTGCTCATTAAGCACAAAATGTTTCACATACGTGTAAACGCCCTTGGATTGCGCACCCTTTACAACGGACATAGCCATCATACCGGAAAGCAAGCCATCTTCCGAATAGTATTCGAAGTTTCTGCCGCCAAACTGCGAACGATGAATATTCATTGCAGGCGCGTACCAACCGGAATAAGGTCTGCCGTCCCCGTTTTCATTACCAATCAAGCCTTCATTACCGATCATGGTACCCATTGCTTCCGCAAGCTCTACATTCCACGTTGCCGCGAGAACACATTCAGTAGCGTAATAACAAGTATCATATACGGCAACTTCGCCTGCCACGTTCATAAAGGTTGCGAAACCCATAGGACCGTCCGCATCCGTCGTCAACGGCTTATCGATATTTTCAATCCTGATCGTTTTGAAGTTACCCGTTGCAATAAGACTCACCATCTGATTGACCGTAAGCTGATCCATCAGTTTATCCCAAAGCGGATCATCGTAATCTTTGCCGTACAATTCGTACAATTTGACTTCCGTTTTTTCATACGAAAGCAACGTTGCGCTTTGCGTAGGCATTTCCGTCGTATACCAAGGATCGGTCGCTTGATCGTTGATCTTATACGTCAATGAAGAGATAAGTTCGTCGGATGCAATACGGTTTACCTCTTCCGAAACGCCCTTCAAGACGTCGAAGTTTTTAAAGTTGTTTTTTCTCGAAAGATATTCTTTGATATGACCGCTGACGTCATCGAAAAGGTTGGTAACCTCTTGGTCTTCGTTCACGTCGTCATATTGATAAGTAAAACCACCTTCGGGAACGGTATACGTATATTTGATCACGTTTTCATCTGCCCAACCATGCGCGTTATTCGTGATATAGAACGTATATACACCTTCTTCCAATTCGTAACCTACAAAACCGTTTCCGTTTGCGTCGTCATAATCGTAGGAAGCCATATCGCGAACGTCGATCTCGAGGGTTACGGTATCGGTATCTTCCACGTTTGCCTTGAGGAGCTTCGTCTTTGCGAAATCGCCAAGCACCACGTGCGCTTTTTCAATGCCGCGTTCGGTGTAAGGAGCGCTATAGTAAAGCTGAACCACCTCTTTGCCGCTGTACTGCGGACCGCGGTTGGTTACTTCCACCTCGAAAGAGATCTTGCCGTCTTTGGTCAAAAACGCCGTGTTGGTGGCCGCTTCGGTAGCTGCGTAGCTGAACTCGGTATAGCTCTTGCCGTAACCCAAAGGATATACAACGTTTTCTTCATACCAATTGTCGCCAGCCTCCGCCGCACGGGTTTCATAATAACGATACCCCGTATAAATACCTTCTCGGTATTCTACGAACCATGCTTTTCTTGTTTTCGTAGAGCCGTCCGAGTTCAATGTTACATAACGGTTACCGTCTTCCACAAGGTTATTACCAAAGTTATACCACGTAGGATCGTTTTTGAAATTACGCGCATACGTATCCACAAGTCTGCCCGAAGGCGTAATTTCGCCGCTCAAGATCTTACCGAGCGCTTTCGCGCCCGTGATACCGGGATGACCGATCCAAAGCGCGCCTTTGATATTTTCATTGTACGCGTAATGCGTGGTATCGTCCAAGAATCCCAATTCCATGGGAGAGGAACTGTTGATAACTACTACGACATTGTCGAAGTTTGCGCATGCCTCCTGCAACATATCCGTTTCGTTTTGATCGAGCTGGAGATAATGATCGTCTTTCGCTCTCGCGCCGTCAACGGTTTTCGTCCCTTTCCAATTGGTATAGCTGCTTCCGTCCCAAAACATAGTTCTGGGGAGGTCGTAGCCCTCGCCGCCGATACGACTGATCACGACGATCGCCGCATCGGAATAGTCTTTATAACTATTTTTAACAGCAGTCGTATAATTGTCAACGGGCGTTTCACCGGTAGCAAAGCCCGTTAAGATCTGACCCATACTCGGGGTAGTGGGTCTACCGCCACCGGATTGGTTCTGATCTTTATAAAACGCTTCGATCACGGGATTGCAAGCAAAGCCGCTTTCCTCCAAGCTCCCGCAAAAATCTACCGTTGCGGCGGAGCTCGAGCCCGCATTGGAGCCCGAACCGCCTTTCACGATGTCTACGGAATTTTTACCGAAGACTGTAATTTTACTCTGCTTAGCAAGCGGAAGAACGTTTTCATCGTTTTTCAGAAGAGTGATCCCCTCCTCCACAATCTCCTCGTTCAAAGCGTTTGCCGCCGCAAGCGTTTTTTCTTTGGTATCATAATCGGCAGTAAAGTACTCATAGTCCTCAGGATTACCGCTCTGTAAGTATCTCTTTTCACCGCCCAAGACGGACACCAAGAAATTGTATACGTAGGAGGTCTGCGTACAAACGAACGTCGCGATCAGAACAAATACGCTCAGGATCGTGCACACGATAAATAAAGGATTCCCTTTTCTTTTCTGCACCTTGTACTTTTTCTTGTACTTTTTCTTGTACTTTTTTGCTGCCATGGATTATTTGTCTTCTCCTTCTTTTTTGTTACGGATGATTATAGCGCAAGCAAGAATCAATCCGAAGATGGAAGCGGAGGAAGCCGCTACGCCATTACAGCCGACCTGAGCCTGTACGTTGCCGATGATACCCTGTACCGTGCCCATGAAATCCGTGCCGTTGTCGACAACCTCACCGTTTGCGACGTACAACGTAAGCGTGATCTCGTCGCCGAGCTTACCTTCCGCGCTTGCCACTACGGTGAAGGTGTAAACGCCTGCCTTTGTAGGCGTACCGGTGATCATACCCTCTTCATCGAGCGTAAGTCCTTCGGGAAGCACGTTACCTTCTTTGAGCGCATAGGAAATACCGCCTGCACCTGTTGCTGTTGCAACGCTTGCCGCATATACGTTATTTTCTGTTGCATCTGCGAGCTTGGTGTTCGTATCGTATGCGATACCGATCGTAATCTTATAAACCGCTTCCACGGGTTCCGCCATAGCCGTCTTTGCTACTACGGTAAATTCGTGATCGGTCACGACCTGCGTGGGTTTACCGACGATGTAACCGCCTGCGGTAAGCGTAAGTCCCTTAGGAAGTGCGCTACCCTCTTTAAGTGCATACGTCGCTGCGTTTACACATTCCGCCGTAGCTACATTCGCGAGGTAATCTCTGCCGTACATACCGTCCGCAAGTTCCGTTGCCGTGTAGGTGATTGTATTGTAAACGGAAATCGTGTAGGTAACCGTTCTATCCTTATAACCGAGCGCGCTTGCCACTACGGTGAACTGATAGTTTTCGCATTCTCTGGTAGGCGTACCGCTGATTGTGCCGTCTGCGGAAAGCTCAAGTCCCTTCGGCAATGCGCTTGCGTCCGCGAGCGAATAGCTGATTACGGGGAATTTTGCAATTTCCTCTTCCGTTGCGTCGGGTTTTTCGATATTCGCGTCTGCTACGGAAACAGAATATTCTTCATTGATCTTCACGATGCCGAGATCGGTGTTTGCAGGTACGTATACGATAGAACCAGCCGCATTGATAACGCTGATCGAGAAGGATGCTTCTCTTGCATCGTCTTTGTAAGTTGCTACTACCGTGAAGTTATGGTAAGCCATTTCTTCTTCGGGTTTACCTGTGATCGTACCATCGGAGTTCAAGACCAAACCTTCGGGAAGGGTGCTGCCTTCTGCCAAAGTATAAACGATCTCGTCGTTCGTTCCGTTGGGATAGAGCTCCGTGTTCACTTGCGCTGTAGCAACGTTTGCACTGTAAACTACGTCTACGACTGCCGATTTGAGCGTTGTCGTGTCGAAACTTGCCAACGCACGGGGCGCTGCGGGCGTTGCCGCTGTGTTCATTGCCATGCTGTTTGCATGCGCGTAAAGAATACCGTGCGCTGCATTTCTGAGCGCCGTAACTGCCGTTGCGCTGCTGCTACCAAAGCTAAGACTACCGGTACCGAGCGCGAGATTGCCGCCTGCGCGGATCATCATGTCGCCGTTCGACCAGCTACCGGAATAGGAGTCGGTTACAACGTTACCGTTAAAGCCCCATTCATCACGGAGAATCTCAGTAAGCAATTCATAGTTACCACCTGCCCAGTAAGGACCGATCTTATTAAGCGACGTCATCATCGCCATCGTGCCGCCCACTTTTACGCAAAGCTCGAAAGGTCTGATATAAATTTCACGCATTGCCTGTTCGTCGAGCCAGGTGAGCAAACCGCAACGGTTGGCTTCCTGATCGTTGACACCGAAGTGTTTCACATAACACATAAGTCCCTTGGACTGCGCGCCATCGATACAAGCCGCCGCCATCATACCGGAAAGGAATCCGTCTTCGGAATAGTATTCGAAGTTTCTTCCAGAGAAAGGCGAACGGTGAATGTTCACTGCGGGAGCATACCAGAAAGGAATATTTTCTTCGCCGTTGCCCCAAAGTGCTTCGTTACCCATGCCGACACCCTTCGCTTTTGCCAGCTCTTTACTCCAAGTAGAAGCAAGCACGGTTTCCGCACACCAAGTGGAATACGTACCGCTGGGAGCACCATACAACCAACCTGCAGGACCGTCTGCATTGGGAACGCGGGTCACACCGAGCGTCGAGTTGTTAAAACCGGAGGCATAGCCGCCTTTCATGGAAAGATCGTACAGTTGAGAAACGGTGAACTGATCAAGATAGGAATCCCAAAGAGGATCGTCGTATTCCACTGCGATAAGGTCTTCCAATTTAATACCGTTGCTTGCGCCCGTCGTAGGCATTTCTTCCGTATACCAAGGACGACTGGAATTATCCACCTTAGAAAGGGTATTCCATTCGTTATCAAGCGCTTCTTCTACCCAATCGGATGCCGTGATCCTATACGCCATAATGGGGAAAGTCCCCTGGAAGTCCGCGCGGGACATGTAACAGCCGTTCTCATCTTTTGCGTACTCGTCGGTGAGGAGATAGTTACTTACATCGTCGAAACGGTTTTTGATTTCATTGCCCGTCGTTTCACTCGTTGCGTACGTGATATTGTCTTCTACCGTATAGTTGATAGTGTGCACGACGTTGTGCGCGTCGGACATCAATTTGATCTCGTAAGCGCCCTTTTCTACTTCATAACCCTTGAAGTTGTTTGCGTTCGCATCGCTCCAATCATAGGAAGCCATGCTACGTACGGTCAATTCGATCGTAACGGTATCCGATTCGCCTGGTTGAATGAGGTCGGTCTTTTCAAAGCCACCGAGAACTACGTGCGCCTTTTCGATGCCGCCCGTCGTATAGGGAGCCGTATAATAAAGCTCTACGACGTCCTTACCCGCTACGTCACCGACGTTGGTTACTTTCACGTCCACTTTGATCTTACCGTCTGCGGTAAGGATTTCCCCATTGGCAGGGCTGGCTCCTACGACCTCCCATTCGAACTCGGTATAGGACAGACCATAACCGAGCGGATATACGACGTTCGCGTCATACCAGCTATCCCATTCCGTCGTAGTCGTACCGTGGATTTCGCCCGTATAAGCGCCCGTTCCTTCCACAAAACCGCGGGTTTCGTAATAGCGATAACCCATGTAGATGCCTTCTTTATAGATGACGTAGTTGTTTTTATTACCGCCGCCACCGTTACCGCCCGAGCCGGGACGGTTCGCATACTGGTTACCTTTCAAGGAGGTGTTACCCTCCATCATGTTGTTTGCAAAGTTCTGCCAAGTCGGATCGAGCTTGAAATCGCGCGCCCATGTGTCTACCGTTTTACCGCTAGGGTTAATTTCACCCTTCAATGCTTTCGCAACGGCTACGTTACCGGACGAACCGGGATATCCCATCCAGATCGCGCCCTTTATGTTTTCGTGATAGGCATAATGGTTGGGATCATCAAGGAAACCTACCTCAAACTGCGAGCCCGTATTCAAAAGCACGATGACGTTATTAAAACGATCGCCCAAATATTTCAAAAGATCGGATTCGTTTTGATCGAGCTGGAGATAATGGTCGTCCATCGCTCTTGCACCGGGAACAGCTTGGTCTACGTCCGTACCCCAAGTCTTATAAGAGCTGCCATTCCACATCATTGTTCTGGGAAGGTCAAAGCCCTCGCCCGAAATACGGCTGAACACAACGATCGCAGCGTCGTTGTAGTCGCTGTATGTTGCTTCAATATCACTCGTGTAGTTTTCCACGGGCGTTTCACCAGTGTTATAGCCGGGCGAAACAGAGCCGTTACCGGGCGCAGAGCCTCTGCCCGAGCCGGACTTCGTATTATCGTTGTAGAAATTCACAAGCGTAGGGTTGACGCTGAATCCTTCTCCCTGAAGCGCTTCGATAAAGCCTGTTACGGGAACGCCACCGCCTGCGCCGGAGCCTGAACCGCCCGAAAGTACGGAAACGGAGTTTTTACCGAAGACGCTGACTTTGAGGTTGCCACCGATGGGAAGCGAGTCGTCGTTTTTAAGAAGAACGAGCCCTTCGCTTTCAATATCCTCGTTCAGTTGTCTATTCGCTGCAAGCACCTCTTCTCTCGTTTCGTAATCGGAGGTGAAATAGTTACCAAACGTCGGAGTTTCCGGCGCATAAAATTCTGTTGCCGCCGCGGAAATCGTACCGCTGTACGTTGCAGCCGCGTAAACGGCTACAACTGCAATACTGCTAAGTATATTTTTTAAAGTTTTCTTCTTCATAATTATTCTACCTCCCCTTCGTAACCGAATACGTTGTTGTATGCAAGCACTACGCTGAAGTTATGAGGATAATAGGTACCCGTGCCTTCCACGGTGGTCTTTCTTACGCTGAAATAGAACTGACCATCGTTCTCCGTACGGGGAATTTTGATCGCGATAAGCACAACGTCGCCGACCTTTTCATGTACGACCGTTTCGTAATAGGTATTTGCACCGCCGCGAGGGTCTGCATCCGTACCTACGCAAATATCGAACTGGCTGAGATAATCGCCCGACGTTGCATTGTTGATAACACGCGCGTAAACGATCGTATAAGGATTTTCCGCATCGTATGCAGGCATGTTGGTGATCTGGCAGGTTCTTGCTGCGGGAACATTACCCGAGAACTGTTTACCATAAATGGAATAAGTCGCAAGACCGTATTTTTCGTTGTAACAAAATTCTCTTGTCCAGTTGTATTTCGTATCCGTGGAAGAATCAAGCTGAACAAGTTCTGCTTTACCGGTAACGGAAAGCAAAGGATCACCTTCGGGATACATGGGAGCCGAACCCAATACCATGTCCACGTTGAACGAAGCGCCGCTACCTTCGATCTCTTTACGAAGCGCAACACCCATCCAAGGATTATTAATACCGAGTCCACCCGTGAAGAACTTCGTCACCGTGGAGTTCGCAGGAATCGTTACTTCGCCGGAAGTACATATGTTGCCGTAGAAGGAAGCAAAAAGCTCCAGCGTTACATCGTGATCGCCGTGGTTCTTGAACACTGCTTTCATCGTGTTGGTCCCCTCTACGATCGTGTCGAGCACGGATCCTGTAATATTTTCATTGGTATAACCACTCGTTGCCGAGTCACCGGGAGTAAACGTCAAACGATAGCCGGAAAGACCGCCGAGTTCGGGATCCTCCGCTTCCCCTTCGGGAACGCCGTTCGTAATCAATTTGGAGCCTGCGCTCGTATTCCAATAATCGCCGGGCTTGCTTGCGGTGAGTACCTTAGAGGTCAAATTAGAGAAGTTTGCCCAGATCGTGTAGGTTTCATCGGGCATTTCGAACGTGTATTCGGGATCGCCCATTTCTCCTACACGGTTGTTGATAACGCCGCCGTCCCAGCCTACGAACATTTTACCCTCGGGTTCTTCGATTGCTTCCACCTTCACTTCGGTGCCATAAGCAACGCCGTAGGATACGATGTCGTATTCCGCTTCGGTGCCGTTCTTGCTGTTGCCGATGATCTCGCCGTCGAGCTGTTCGCCGTCAACGGTTACTTCGGCGCCAATCACGTTGAGCGTATACAGCTTATCTGTATAATCTGCCGTGATCACAATATCCTGCGCAGGCATCTTGAACACGTTGCCGTTCGTCCAAAGACCGCGCACGTCGTAATTCCAACGAATGAAATCTTTATGTTCGGGGATAATTGCGGAAAGTGTAACGTACTCGCCTACTGCCGCTTCCGTAAGGCTTGCCGTACCGCCGTTTACCGTGATCGTATACGATTCTTTCGCGGAGAAGTCATCGTTTACAATAAGCACGATCGTGTGCGATTTATCGCCGGCTTTCGCAGAAATGACCGTCTCGCCTTCGCTTAACAGCGTAACCGTACCGTCGTTCGCGATCGTAGCAACACCTTCATCGCTACTCGTATATGTTACAACGCCGTTTGCTTGTTCGTCTTTTTGAACTACGGCGTTGAGCTGCAACTGCTTTGCGGAAATATCCGCGGTAAGCGTACCTGCAATGCTCACATTATTGTACTGCAACGTAACCGACTGCACGCTGTATATGGGAGCAGGCGGTTCTACGATCGTACCCTGCGGCTGAGTCGGCGTACACCCTGCGAAAGGAAGCGTACCGACGAGCATCATTACGGAAAGGACCGTAGCTACAACTTTAGATCTAGTCTTCATATTTCCTCCATTTTAATAATTTTCATTTCTTTTTCTCTCCTATATAAGGAGCTAAGTCTATAAATAAATTCAGGAAAAGCGCCCGAGCCCGAAAGTTCGGGCGCTTGTTCCTTTAAAGATGGCTTATTCTGCCGATTCGGTAGACGCCGCCGTTACGGTGATTTCGTACGTTACTGTCTTACCCGCAAACGTTGCGAAAACCGTATACGTTTTGCCTGCGTCTTCTTCCGTGAATACGTAGCCGTCAAAGTTGGTCGTGTAACCGGTCCAAACGTATATATCTCTACCGTACGAGTTGGGCAAGTAAGCTTGCAACACCAAGTCTTCTGTGGAGAACGTATCGCCAACATAGTAGGTCGTCGTCGCCTGCTTGATTGTAGGGGTATCAATTTCGCCTTCGAGAATTTCAATGTAGCCGTACATACCGATCGTAACATTGGATTTTAATGCTTCCGTGTTATTCAAGTACAGATCAAAGTAATTGTAACCACCGGTCTTGTACATCGTGGTCTCGCCGATCGCCGTGCCGCCTGCGGGAACCGTAATCGTTATGGAAACAGCCGAATTACCGTCGTTTCGGAAAGTCAACGTAACATCTTCGGTACCGTAGTTTTGGAAGTACACAACCAAAGATCTTGTGCTTCCGCTCGGCATATTTGTACCTACGTTAGGAAGCTTATGCTGATAAGGCACGCCGTTATCTACGGCCAAATCGTTTTCACAGTAGAATTTGAAGCTTGCGTTCGTATCATTTGCTCCTGCTGCAAAAGTGACTTTCGTACCCGCAACACCATTTACCTCGCTGTATGCAAGGGAAATCATATCATTAGCACTATAGAGTCTAGCGGCGGGCGTATAGAGTATCCAGTTTTCCATGCTCACGGAACCGAGTTTCTCCCCGCAGCCATACGCGCAAAGGATATCCGTACCGGGAAGAGCCGTCGCCGGCGTATGACAGGGAATTGATGCGGGAGCCTCGATTGGTTCGTTGCCATATTCGTCTGCAAAGTACATATCACAGCCGTCTACGGTACAGATATAATGCGACGCAACGCCGTCTTTTTCACACTGAATCAATTCTACTTCTTCTACGTACTCAATTACGTGCGTATGATCGTATACCGCTACTTCATAGGTCGCCGTATAGCCCGCGAAGGTTACGGTCACCGTCTTTTTGCCTGCTTCTACGTCTGCCTCCGTGAATACGTAGCCGTCGAGATCGGTCTTGTAGTTCTGAGAAATATATACTCTCTGATAGGTATCGCTACCGTTGCTGTTCTTAACGCCGGTCGCCGCAAGCACAAGGCCTTCCGCGCTGAACGTTTCGCCTAAACCGAAGTTGAGTTTGGTTGCGGGAACGGATACGGAGATGCCCGTAAGGTTATCCGCAACGAATTCGCCCCAGATTGTCAAGGACGAACCTACTGCCGCGCCTTCGGGGAATACGATTTGATGGTTCAAACCATACGTATCGTAGTCATACGTGACGTTCAAAAGAACGGTCTTGGATTCGCCTGCCGCAAGCGTAACCTCTACCACACCTTTGTCGTAATAGTAGTCGATCGCGCTATATTTGAAGGTAATTTCCGACGTACCGTTGTTCGTGAAGTACATTCTCACGGTCTTCGTTACGTTTTTATACTGAGGGATACCGCAGTTGTAGCCAGCTTTACCTGCTGTCGCAATATTCTTATTATTCAAGAAGGATACGCCACTATGCGCCGCCGCACCCTTAGGAAGGGTAACCTTCGTTGCGTACGCGCCGTTATCAAGGACAACGTACTCTGCTTTGATATCCTCTTCGTTCTCCGCATCGGTATCAAGAGTCGTATATGCGCCGTCCTTACCGGGAGCAAGACCGTCAGGTCCTTCAGGGGCGCCGAGCGTCTTATTAGGAGCAAAGGTAATTACCTTGTTCATATCCAGGAACAAGCACTTTTCTTCACACTCCGTACATTCTGCGCTCACGCATTTACCGCAAGTTTCACATACTTCGTGATAGCCGCATACGCAATCGCCGTATTCGTTGAATTCGTGCGCTACTTTTTCAATTGCGTCTTCGTGTCCGCAAGTAGGTTTGAACCAGTGATCATTCGCATCATAACCGTACTCCGTACCATAGGTATGGGTATGGTTGAGAGCAGGAATCGCTACTTCTTTCGTCTGACCGCAAATTTCACAAGTAAACGTTTTGACACCGTCTGCCGTTTCCGTAGGCTTTGTCGTCTCAACGCCGTCGTTCCAAGTATGGGGGATTTTGGTGATCGTGTCGTCGTGACCGCAAGTAGATGCATACCAGTGGTAATCTGCGTCTTTCGACCATTCGGTTGCAAATTTATGTGTATGAGGAAGCTTATCGATAGGTTCCTCCTTTACGTAATCGCAAACGGTACAGGTGTAAGCCGTGATGCCTTCCAATTCCTCGGTAGGTTCACGCGTTATAACGCCTTCGCCGAAAGCATGATTATCTTTATCTTTAACGTTGGTATGACCGCACGTAGCTGCATGCCAGTGAGAAGTTTCGTTCGACGTCCATTCTTCCGAGTATACGTGCTTGTGGTCGATCGTAGGAATCGCTTCTTCTACTTCGTAACCGCAATCGATACAAGTATAAACCATGACGCCCTCTTCGGTTTCCGTAGCTGCTTTTTCTACGTAACCTTCGTCAAATTCATGCGCCGCTTTGTCTTTGTCCTCGTGACCGCAGGTGGATGCGTACCAGTGATAGTTCTCATCCATCGACCATTCCGTCGCCCAAGTATGCGTATGGGTAGGCTCGAGCTTTTCGATCGCTTCTTCCTTTTCGTAGCCGCAAACGGTACATTCGTACGTCATAACGCCCTCTGCCGTTTCGGTAGGCTCTTTGGTCACTTCACCGTCATTCCACGTGTGAGCAGCTTTGTTTGCTACTTCCAAACAACTTTCGCCCGAACAAGCATGCCAGTGGTTGTTCGCATCGCTTTCCCATTCGGTAGTGAATTCGTGCTTGTTGAGCGTATCGTGAAGTATACCGTTTACTTTCGAGGTAACGTCGGATACTACGGAACAAGCAGCGGTCCCTACCATAACGCATGCCAACGAGCACAGCGCTATGAGTCTCTTGAGTTTTTTCATAAAATTCCTCCAATTTATTTTTTATCTATACGCGCGACGATTACGCCCTTTCCCCATAAAGGTTTTCACCGCTACGCGTACATTTCCCTGTTGTCCATCTTAGCATTGAACCGCGCATTGCATAATGCCTCAATTTATTTTCCCATATTATATATTTTTCGAAGTCGGATTTCAATAAAAGTGTCCCAAACTGTCAAAAAAATGACCCGTTTTATCAAATGCCCCCTTGGGAATAAAAACAGGATACGCCGCCTTATCGTTTCATAACACTCTTACGAAACTTGTTGGATAATTTGATTTTCTTGCCGTTTTTTTATCATTACGGGCATTTCCTTAGACAAAAGAAAAAATACGGAAAGCTATCACTGCTTTCCGTATTTTCAGTGCTATTTTAATTAAGTCATGGCATATGGATCGAGGATCTTTTCCAAGAGCTCCGGCTCGATCAGACCGTACTGCAAAATCAGCTCTCTGATCTTTACATCTTTTGCCAATGCTTCCTTGGCAAGCTCTGCAGACTTTTTATACCCCAAATACGGACAGAGCGCCGTAACGATCCCTACACTGCTTTCCAACAGGTTTTCACAGCGTTTTTCATTGGCAGTGATGCCCATAATGCAATTAACCGTCAGCGTCTTGATCGCATTCGAAAGACACGTAAGCGATTCGAAGAGCTTGTAGAAGATCACCGGTTCAAAGGCATTCAATTCCAATTGCCCCGCTTCCGCCGCCATCACAATGGTCGTATCATTCCCCATTACCAGAAAAGCTACCTGCGAAACGACCTCGGGAATCACGGGATTGACTTTGCCGGGCATGATCGACGAGCCGTTCTGTTTGGCGGGCAACGTAATTTCTCCAAAACCCGTTTTCGGCCCGCTGGACATCAAACGAAGATCGTTACACATCTTGGACAGATTGACGGCGCAAGCCTTCAAACTCCCCGAAACCACAACGAAACTATCCACGTTTTGCGTGGCGTCGATCAGATCGTCCGCTTTGATGAGTTCCCGTCCGCATTCCTCCGAAAGAATACCCACGATGCTCTCCACGTACTTTGCCCCTGCGTTCACCGAAGTCCCGATCGCCGTACCTCCCAAATTCAACACGTGCATTTCCTGCAAGGTGTTTTGAATTCTCTTATGATCTCTCTTGAGCGCAGACGCGTAGGCGTTGAATTCCTGCCCCAAACGAATAGGCACGGCATCCTCGAGTTGCGTTCTGCCCATTTTGATGATCCCATCGAACTCCTGCGCTTTGTTCATGAGTTCGCGAATGAGCACTTCCAAGCTTTCCAAAAGCTCATCCGCCAGTTTTAATACCGTCAGTTTGCCTGCGGACGGAATCACGTCGTTAGTCGATTGCGCATGATTCACGTGATCGTTCGGATGACAAAGGTATTGTCCTTTCTTACCGCCCAAAAGCTCGGTCGCTCGATTCGCGATCACTTCATTCACATTCATATTGACCGTAGTCCCCGCGCCGCCTTGAATGGCGTCGGTGATAAACTGTTCTTTCCACTTTCCGTCCAAAACTTCGTCACATGCGCAAATGATCGCGTCTGCAATTCCTTTTTGAACGTAACCGTACTGCCCGTTTACCTTCGCCGCCGCCTTTTTGATGAGGACTATATTTTTAATAAAATCATAGTTCATTTTTTTGCCGGTGATTTGAAAATTTTCAAAACCGCGCAACGTTTGTACTCCGTAATAAGCGTTCGAGGGAATATCCAACGTTCCCACGGAATCACTTTCTTTTCGCGTTCTCATTTAAGAGCCTCCCACTTGTGTTTGATATTAGGAAAAAATACACTTTTCCTTTTCGAGGAGTATTATGATAGTGTAAAATATTTTGTGTAAACACTCTCTGAAAAAAAGACAAGAGAGTTAAAACCTTGTATAATGTTAAGTAGCTAAAAACAACAAACACAAGGAATAACTCTCTTATGTCTAATTTTACCACAGAACTTATAAAAAATCTATCAAATAACGTGTCCGTTGAAGAAATTTTTCGCGCAGAACTCGAAAAAGCTTTCAACCAACTCCTCGAAACAGAGTTAGCTTGCTTTTTAGGCTACGAAAAATATTCTAAAGACGGTTACAACACCGGCGATTCTCGAAACGGTTATTACAAACGTACCTTCCAAACCAAGTACGGCGAACTCAATCTCTCTATCCCTAG
>JAGAJI010000049.1 GCA_017626135.1 Clostridia bacterium
ATTACAACCACCCTTCCGTGGTGATGTATTCCCTCGGCAACGAAGTGGCGGAAACGGGTCAGAAAAAGGGTATTGAATTTTTCAAGAAAATGCGTGACGTCTGCCATAAACTCGACCCTGCCCGCCCCGTAACCACCGGTGTGAACATTTTCTTCAACTGGTTACACGCGATGGGCTTTGGGGTGTACAGCGACGAAAAGGCAAAGGAAAATCCACAAGCGAAGGTGGGGAGCGAGTTCTTCAACGTGCTGGCAGGTCTCACGGGCGCAGGGTTTATGAAGTTCATGGCGACCTTATATCCCTGTGATCTTAAAACCCGTGAATGTTACGCCGCTATGGACGTGGCGGGCTATAACTATGGAATCCTGCGCTACAAGCACGATTTGAGGAAGTACAAAAAACGCATTATTTTGGGCAGCGAGACTTTCTGTGCCGACGCCTATAAATTCTACGAACAGGCGAAAAAGAGTCCCGCGCTCATCGGCGACTTCGTATGGGCGGGTATGGATTATCTCGGCGAAGTGGGCATCGGCAGTTGGGAATACAAGGAATACGCGGATTCCTTTGTCAACGGCGTGGGTTGGATTTCCGCAGGGAGCGGCAGGCTCGACCTTCTCGGCAATCCCTTGGGTGAGGCACTCTATACCAAAGTGGCGTTCGAGCTTGAAGACAAACCGCAAATCGCCGTCGTGCCCGTCAGCCACACGAACGAGCGACACTCACCTTCCGCGTGGAAATTCTCAAACGCGATTCCCTCTTGGTCTTGGAACGGTTTGAGCGGAAACGATGCGAAAGTGGAAGTGTATTCCAGAGCACCCATGGTCGAGTTGTACGTCAACGGGAAGAAGGTCGGTCGCAAAAAGTTCAGAAAAAATTGCCGTTTCAATTTCAAAGTGAAATATTACGACGGCGAAATCACCGCAGTCAATCTCGACAAAGACGGAAACGAGCTTTCCCGCAACACGTTAAAGACGGCAGGCGACGAAACGATTCTCTCCGTTACCCCTGAAAAGGAAACGGTGAAAAAAGGAGAAATCTGTTTTATTCATCTCGATTATACGGACGAGAACGGGACGATCAAGCCGTTGGAAAGAGGGTATATACAAGTACAGGTGGAAGGCGGAGAGTTGCTTGCGGCAGGGCACGCTTGTCCCTTCAATAAGGACGGTTACACACATGACTACACCGATACCTATTACGGCAGGGCGATGGCGGTGGTAAAAGCGACGGGCGACGTCGTGAAAGTGAAAGCGCGCGCCAAAAACCTCGTCGGCGAATGTGAAATTTATACGGAGTAAACTATGATCACAAAACGATTTTTTGACAGCTACAACGGTGTGAACGCATACCTGTATACCCTCTACGGAGAAAATATCGAGGTAGACGTACTCGATTTCGGCGCGGCGGTGTACGCCGTTCGCCTGCATACAAAATCGGGCGTGAAGGACGTCGCCCTGCACTTCCCTACGATGGAGGGGTACGTAAAAAGCGGCGCGTATTGCGGCGCGACGGTAGGCAGGATTGCCAACCGTATCGGCGGCGCGAGCTTTTCGCTCGACGGCAAAAAATACTCCCTTTCGGCGAACGAAGGGAATAATCAACTCCACGGCGGGAAGGTCGGTTTTTCCTACCGCTTGTGGGAGACGGAAATCGTCGGCGACGTTTTGAAAATGACCTTGAAAAGCGAGGACGGCGACCAAGGCTATCCGCACGATTTGACGATGACGGTGGAGTATGAACTCGTACATGGTGCCCTCGAAATCCGTTATTCGGCAATTTCGGACGGCAACACCGTGTGGGCGCCCACCAACCATACCTACTTCAATCTGGACGGCGAACATAGCGGAGATATCCTTTCGACGAAGCTCAAAATCAACGCAGAGCGCTATACGATTTTAGACGCCGAGCATATTTCTACGGGAGAAGTTGCCCCCGTTAAGGGCACCCCCTTCGACTTCACTTCCTTCAAGGAAATCGGAAAAGACATTGATGCGAACGACGAGCAGTTACTCCTTTCCAAGGGGTACGATTGCAACTTTATGTTGCAAGGCGAACTTGCCGCGATTGCCACGAGTTCAAAGAGCGGCATCACTCTCTCCGTATACACCGATTTGCCCGGGTTGCAATTTTACAGCGGCAATTATTTAGAGGGGATGGGCAAAACGGGAGAATATCATCCAAGAGAAGGATTCTGTTTGGAGCCGCAATATATCCCCAACGCCGTCAATCTGCCGCAGTTTGCCTTTCCTTTGCTGAAAGCAAACGAGAAGAAAACACACTATATCCGCTATCAATTCACTTGGTAAAATGAAACGCCTCGGCAATTACCGAGGCGTTGTTTTATATCCGTAAATTCGCAAAGACTTGCCCGATGTTTTCGGTGAATAGGAGCTCCGCTCCCGAATCCGCGCTCGTCGGCGTGCGGTTGATCACCACCAAATGTTTGCCGTAAAAATAGCGCAGCAGCCCTGCCGCAGGATAGACCACGAGGGAAGTCCCTCCGACGATCAGGGTATTCGCGCCCGCGATCGCTCGAACGGCGCCCATCGTCGTCCTATCGTCCAACGGTTCTTCATACAGCACCACGTCAGGCTTAATCACCCCTCCGCAATCGCATTTCGGAACCCCCTCTTTTTCGATAATCTCGTACATGGTATGGCTCTTTTTGCATTTCGTGCAATAGTTGCGCCATACGCTGCCGTGGAGTTCGAATACGTTTTTGCTCCCCGCCTTTTGGTGCAAGCCGTCGATATTCTGCGTGACGACTGCGCAAAGGAGCCCTTTTTGCTCCAACTTCGCAAGTCCGATATGGCAAGCGTTGGGCTCTGCCTTGGGAAAGAGCATCTTATTTTTATAAAACCGATAAAATTCCTCGGGATTGCGATAGAAAAAGGTGTGGGAAATAATTTCTTCGGGCGGATAGGCATACTCGGTATTGTACAGTCCGTCGGTGGAGCGAAAATCGGGAATACCGCTTTCCGTGCTCACGCCTGCGCCGCCGAAAAAGACGGCGTTGCCTTCCTCTAAAATGGCTTTCAATTTGTTTAATCTTTCTTCGTAGGATTCGTTCATCAAATACCTACCCCCTTCGTTTTATGATTTTGTCTCGCCAAATCGGGAATTTTGATGCCAAGTCCATCTTGCTCTTTCATCATCCGTATGTTCTTCGCCATGCTCTTTACGCTCCTTTTATCCCTTCCTTGATTACGATTATTATAGCATACTTGTATGAAAAAATCAATAGGCAACGGCAATCATTTCGGAGTTTTTCTCTAAATAGTAAAAGAACACGCACCCCCTTGGGAGGTTACGTGTTCTTTGCACTTAAAAGTATAATTCCCGAAAAAATTGGGGTTCTTCCTTAGTCTTCCAAGCCTTCGTTGAGCTTTGCAAGCAGGGCATCCAAATCTTCGCCGTGGACGGCAACGGCTTCCGCAACCGTTTCCCCGTGCGCCATCGCGCAGCCGAAACAATGCATACCTGCCGCCATCAGAATTTCGGGAGCGTTGGGGTTGAGTTCCAAGCATTCCGCAATCAACGTATCTGCCGTAATTTTAGCCATATTTCTTTTCTCCTTTATATTTTTCCTTTTTTATATTTATAACACCTTTTTAAGGTTTTCAAACGGATTTTTTTATTTTTCCGTTTTTTGTTTTGCTCTCGCAAGCTTTGCTTGCTTTTGTGAGTCCGTTTTCGTGGAGCTCTGCTCCACACCTCGGCAGACTTCTGCAGTCTGCACCGCACCGGAAACTGAGTTTTTGGACTTCCCACAGGGGGCGTAAGCCTTGGGCTTACTTGAAGTATTTTACGCCGCTTTCGAAAATTTTCATATCGAAATTGCCTTCGACGTTTTTGTAAAGATTGTCGCCGATACGCTCGCTGTGACCCATTTTTCCGAATACTCTGCCGTCGGGCGAGGTGATACCTTCAATCGCCCACATCGAGCCGTTGGGGTTAAACGGGGATACCATGGTCGCGTTGCCGCTCAAATCCGCATACTGCGTTGCGATCTGACCGTTCACTTTCATCTTTTCCAGCTCGGCAAGCGGCGCTACGATTTTCCCCTCGCCGTGGGAGACGGGCACCTTGAATGTTTCCCCTACCCGACAAGCGGAAAGCCAAGGGGAAAGGTTGGACGCAACCCGAATATCCACCACCGTCGATACGTGACGGGAAATGTTGTTGAACGTGAGCGTGGGCGAATCTGCCGTCAGCTCTTTGACCTGTCCATACGGCACGAGCCCGAGTTTAATGAGCGCCTGGAAACCGTTACAAATCCCCAAAATCAACCCGTCGCGGTGGTTCAGAAGCTCTTCCACCTGTTCGGTTATATAGGGGTTGCGGAAGGTGGTGGCGATAAATTTACCGCTGCCGTCCGGTTCGTCGCCGCCCGAGAATCCGCCGGGGAAGGCGATGATATTTGCTTTCTTAATCGCTTCGACGATGCGCCGTACGCTCTCCTCGATATCCTGCGCCGAGCGGTTGCGCACGACGACCGTTTCCACCTCCGCGCCCGCAAGAATAAACTTTCTCGCGGTGTCGAGTTCGCAGTTCGTGCCCGGGAATACGGGAATGAACACGCGCGGTTTCGCCGTCTTGGTCGCGATATTCGTGTACTTCTGTCCGCCGATATAAGCGTAGGAAATGGCTCTGCCTTCCGCGGGCGCCGTCGCCGCGAAGACGCCGTCCAAAGGACGCATATACGAATCCGCCGCCTCGTCTACCGCAACCCTCTCCGAGCCGCAAATATACGATTCACCGCATACCTGCCCTATCCGTTTCTTGAAAATCGCGCTGTCAAAACCGCTTTCGTCTTTCAAAGAAACGATTAGATCGCCGTACCCTTCGGTATAGAGTTCTTCCGCACTCATATCGAAATGCACGCCGAGCGAATTGCCCAACGCGGACTTGATGACCGCCGCGCCGACGCCGCCGTTCTCCACGACCGTCGCAAAGGTGATATTGCCCTTTTCAATATTCGCGTACACTTCCTCGTACACCTTTTTCAGCCCTTCGAAATCGGGCACGGAGTATTCGTCCTTGGGTACGGGGATATGGTAGAGCGTTTCGCCCCCCTTCAATACGTTGGTGATGAGCTTGCTTGCCTTGGCAGGAGCAAGGGCAAAGGAAATGAGGGTGGGAGGTACGTGGATACGCTCAAACGTACCGCTCATGGAATCCTTACCGCCGATTGCGCCCAGTCCCAAGCCCATCTGCGCGTAGACCGCGCCGAGGAGCGCCGACGTCGGCACGCCCCACACCTTGGGGTCCTTGGTCATGCGTTGGAAGAATTCCTGCAAGGTCAGGCGGATATCGCTGTACTTCGCACCCGTCGCCACCACTTTGGAAACGGACGCGACGATGGAATATATCGCGCCGATGAAGGGACTCGTTTCCATCAGATAGGGAGAATAGCCGTACGCGGAGACGGTGCAAACGTCCGTCTCGCCGCCGCAGATTTTCGCCGCCATGGCGATGGCAGGGGTGCGTTGGGTCTTGCCTCCCCAAGGCATATACACCGTCCTTGCGCCGATCGTCGAGTCGAAGGTCTCCGAGAGCCCTTTCTTCGCGCAAACGTTGAGGTCGGAGAGCACTTTTTTCGTCTCCGTCGCAAAGGATACGTTGGATTTTTTCTCAAACCAACGGGTGACTTCGTCGCAAAGTTCCACGTTCGTTTCCTGCTTCACGCCGTTGGTGTTGAGGAAGTCGCGGGAAATATCCACGATTGCCCTGCCTTTCAGGAACATCTTCATTCTGCCCGTGTCCGTCACGACCGCAACGGGGGTAGCCGCAAGATTTTCCTCCGCCGCAAGCGCGATGAACGCGTCCACGTTTTGAGGATCGATGACGACCGCCATACGCTCCTGTGATTCGGAAATGGCAAGCTCGGTGCCATTCAAGCCGTCGTATTTCTTGGGTACTTTATCGAGATTGATATCGAGCCCGTCCGCAAGTTCGCCGATCGCGACCGATACGCCGCCTGCGCCGAAGTCGTTGCATTTTTTGATCATGCGCGTCGCCTCTTTGTTGAGGAACAGGCGCTGTAATTTGCGTTCGGTCAACGCGTTGCCCTTCTGGACTTCCGCGCCGCACGTTTCTACCGATTTCTCGTCGTGCGCTTTGGAGGAACCGGTCGCGCCGCCGCAACCGTCTCTGCCCGTCTCGCCGCCGAGGAGCACGATGATATCCCCCGCTTTGGGCGCTTCGCGATAGACCATGTCCTTTCTCGCGCCGCCGACGACGAAGCCCGTTTCCAAACGCTTCGCCTTATACCCCTCGTGATAGACTTCGTCTACGATGCCCGTCGCAAGCCCGATTTGGTTGCCGTAGGAAGAAAATCCTGCCGCCGCACGCTGGGTGATGACGCGTTGAGGGAGCTTGCCTTTCATGGTGTCTTCCAAGCTCTCGCGAGGATCCGCCGCACCCGTGATACGCATCGCCTGATAGACGTACGTTCTACCGCTCAAAGGGTCGCGAATGGCGCCGCCAAGGCAGGTCGCCGCACCGCCGAAGGGCTCGATTTCCGTGGGGTGGTTGTGCGTTTCGTTCTTGAACATGACGAGGTACTGTTCCGTCTTCCCGTCGATTTCCGCCTCGATCTGAATGGAACAAGCGTTGATCTCGTCCGAAATATCCAAATTGTCCAACTTCCCGTCTTTTTTAAGCTTCTTCGCCGCGATCGTCGCCAAATCCATGAGACAGGGATATTTGTCGGGCCGAGCGCCGTTGAGCTCCTCGTACAAATCCTCGTATAAGTGGTACGCCTTCTGCACGGCAGGGTTTCTCGACGTGATCTGCACCTCTTTAAGCTCGGTGGCGAAAGTCGTGTGACGGCAATGGTCGGACCAGTAGGTGTCGATGACTTTGAGTTCGGTCTCCGTGGGGTTGCGCTTTTCTTCGCGGAAGTAGTCGCGCACGAAAATGAGGTCGAGTGCGCTCATCGCAAAGCCCGTCTTCTTGTGATATTCGAGCACGTCTGCGGCGGTCATGTCGATAAAGCCCGCCACGTCCTGTACGGGCGCGCCTTCCACCCGTTCGCGAACGAGGGTGCTCGGCTTTTCAAAGCCCACCTCCTCGCTCTCCACGGGGTTGATGATATGCTTTTTGATGGCGGAAAGCTCTTCGTCCGTCACCCCTTTCACCATGTAGATACGCGCGCATTTGACAAGCGGTCGGGATTTTTTCGTCAGGAGCTGTACACATTGCGCCGCGCTGTCCGCGCGTTGATCGTACTGCCCGGTGAGGTAGCTCACCGCAAACGCCTTGTAGCCCTCGGGAATTTCCAACGTTTCCAAATACACGTTGTCGACGGGCGGTTCGGAAAACACCGTACCCAGGGATGCGTTGAGTTCGGTTTCGCTCAATCCTTCCACGTCGTAACGGAGCACCAGACGGAGGTCTTCCGTATGAATATTCAACAGCGCCTGAATATCCGCCGCTTCCTTTCTTGCCTGTACGTTGTCCTTCTTTTCCACAAAAATTCTGTAAATCATTTTTTCGTTCCTTTATCTCTTTCTGATATTACGATACTTAATGCC